>JAZNWT010000060.1:0-8472 GCA_045593465.1 Clostridia bacterium | reverse complement strand
CGACTTTTTACAAAAAGCCGGCAGGGTGTAAGCGGCAGAGCTCTCAAATTGCGATGAATAAATGAACAAACCGTAAAATATAGTGAAAATGGGCGTTTTTGGGGTGTTTGTCGCTTGCAAACAGAGCATAAAAAATGTACTATAAACTAACATCATAAAGTTGTAATGAGTAAAATTCTTAAGGGGGTTCACAGGTGAGCTTATCGCTTGAGTTGAAAAAGTTTATAAATTCCGAGCACGTAGGTGGCTATGTTGAAATAACGCTTCCCGAAGATCCTGAAACGGAAGACGTGCGTTCAAAACGCAGGGGAGAAAATGTTTCAAGGGGCGGCGAGCGTGTTAAGGTTCATTATATGGAAGAGGGCAACGGTGAGCCTCTTATTTTGGTGCATACTGTTGGTCAGTCGCTCTACACATGGAGAAGTGTGTTTGAGAATTTAAGCAAGTATTACCGTGTTATAGCTGTTGACCTTTTGGGACACGGCTATTCCGACAGACCGTATTCGTTCAATTATACCATTGACGAGCAAGCGGAGATGATACGTTTGTTTATGGATGCGATGGGCATTGAATCCTCTCACTTTATGGCGTTCTCCATGGGCAGTGCATATGTAATGCGTCTTGCTTCAACGAATCCCGAGCGTATAGGCAGAATAATACTCATAAGCCCCGGCGGAGTAACGCAGGAAATGCCGCTTGCAATACGCCTTATAGATAACCCGTTCCTGGGCATTTTCGCTTGCCGTATGTTTGGCGTTAAAACTGTCGAAAATGTGCTTTCGGACGCATTTTTCGACCTTACGAATATAACCCCCGAGCTTGTAAAGGAATATTATGCACCCATAAGCGATCCGGACGCAAGGCTTGCTTTGAGATTGTCGCTTTCGGGCTATGATGATGAATTGCTTATCAAAAAATTCAGAACGATGAATGCAGAAGTGCTCATTCTTTTGGGAAGTGAGGATAAATGGCATCCGCGTGAGTCTGTGGAGATATATCATGCCGCACTTAAAAACGCAAGTGTAAGTATAGTAAGAAATGCAGGTCATATCATACAGGAAGAAAAGCCTGACAGGGTTGTTGCGGCAACGCTTGAATATATACCTGTAATCATGCCCGACATAGAATAAAAAAGAGAAGAACCAATGAAAAACAAAAAGAATACAAACGTAAATTTACTTGTAAAGGCATCACTGCTTGCGGCACTTTCAATAGTGCTGATGTATGTGGTGCGTTTTCCCATATTTCCGCAGGCGGCATATTTGGAATATGATATGGCAGATGTACCCATACTTATCGGCACATTCATGTTCGGCCCTGCAATTGGCCTTGCAATAACATTCATAGTGTGTATTATACAGGCACTTTCCGTTTCGGCTTCGAGCGGATGGGTGGGTGCTGTTATGCATTTTGTATCCACAGGAGGTCTTGTACTTGTAGCAGGGCTTATATACAAAAAAATGCATACAAGAAAGGGTGCCGTAATAGGTCTTACAGTAGGCGGTGCATTGATGGTATTGCTCATGATACCGCTTAACCTTATTATGACTCCGCTGTTTAACGGCGTACCCGTTGATGTTGTAAAAGGAATGCTCGTTCCCATAATAATTCCCTTTAATGCAATAAAAGCCGCCATAAACTGCACTGTAACATTTATAGTTTACAAGGCTTTGGGAAAGGTTTTAAAACAGGATATAACCGAGAAAACGACTGTACATAAAGGTATTTCTATAAGAAAAACGGTATACTGCGGCGTGTTTATCGCACTTGGCATAACACTTCCTTTCCTTACATCGGTATCACAGCTTGGCAATGCATTGTTGCTCATGCACTTACCCGTTATGGTGTGCGGTATAGTCTGCGGCGGCGGTGCGGCGGCAATCGTCGGTGCATTGACTCCAATAATAAGGAGTGCAATGTTCGGCTTGCCCGTTATGTATCCCAATGCAATAGGAATGGCGTTTGAGCTTGCCGTATACGGTCTTGTTATAGGCATAATGATGCAAAAGCTTCCGAAGAAAATCCCTTATTATTATATTTCGCTCATAAGTGCAATGCTTTTGGGACGCTTGGTTTGGGGCGGCGTGCGTTTTGCAATGTTTGCAATAGACGGCAGCGGTGCGGCTTTTTCGCTTGCAATGTTTATGAGCGGTGCATTTTCAAATGCAATAATAGGCATTATAATACAGCTTGCACTCATTCCGTTTTTGGCGGCATATCTCAATAAGAAAACGGATTTACCCGTAAAATAGGCAATTATAAGGAAAACAAAATGACATACGGCGACTATAGTATAAAAGACGGACATTTATATATTTCGGGCGTTGATACGGTATATCTTGCTCAAAAGTATTCGACTCCGCTCTATGTAATGAGCGAAGATGTAATTCGTGCAAGCTGTCGTGAGCTTAAAGCGGCACTTGAAAAGTATTATGACGGAAACGGACTTATAACATACGCTTCAAAAGCACTTTGCATAAAGGAAATGTGCCGGGTGGTAAACAGCGAGGGCTTGGGGTTTGATGCCGTATCGGGCGGAGAGCTTTATACTGCAAAAGCGGCGGATTTCCCCATGGAAAAGGTCAATTATCACGGCAATAATAAGACGGACGAAGAAATTAAAATGGGCATTGAGTACAATGTCGGAAGATTTGTTGTCGATAATGAAATCGAGCTTGAAAAGATAGATAAATTTGCCTGTGAAATGGGAAAAGTACAGAAAATACTTTTAAGAATAACTCCGGGCATTGATGCACATACTCACGATTTTGTAAAAACAGGTCAGATAGATTCAAAATTCGGTTCGGCAATAGAAACCGGTGCGGCAGATGAAATAATAGATTATGCATTGACGCTTAAAAATGTTAAACTTGTGGGCTTGCATTGCCACATAGGCTCTCAGATATTCGAGAAAGAGCCGTTTGTTGAGGCGGCAAGGGTAATGCTTGACTATGTGGATAAAACGGAAGCACGCACAAATATCGAGCTTTCGGACTTGGTGCTTGGCGGCGGCTTCGGCGTAAAATATACCGAGGAGGACAAGCCGTTCACGTTTGATGAAATGTTAAAAGACGTTTTAACATATATCAAAGCACGCAGGGAAAAAGAGGGAAAGAAGCTCTTACATATAGGCTTCGAGCCGGGAAGAGCAATTGCGGCACCTGCAGGAGTTACTCTTTATACTGTCGGCAATGTAAAGGAAATCCCGAATATACGCACATATGTTTCGGTTGACGGCGGTATGCCGGACAATCCCAGATACATTCTTTACGGCTCAAAATATACATTCGTTGCGGCAAACCGTGCGGACGAAAAGGCGGATAAATGTGTTACGGTTTGCGGCAAGTGCTGTGAATCGGGCGATATGCTCGGTGAGAATGTTATGCTTTGTGATGTAAAAAGCGGTGATATATTGGCGGTAACGTCAACGGGTGCATATAACTACTCGATGGCAAGCAATTATAACAGAATCCCAAGACCGCCGATTGTATTTGTAAGCAAAGGCGAAGACAGGGTGGCTGTAGAGCGTGAAACCTACGGGGATCTGTGCGAAAAAGACATATAAAATTTTGGCGTACATATTTTCTGTACGCCATTAAAAAATCAAAAATGCGATTTGCGGCATACTATGTAAAAGAGAAGCATATCTATATTGGAAGGGCTTAAAAGGGCTTTTGTATGAACGAAAAGACGATATTACTTACAGGCGGCGGAACGGCAGGCCATGTAACACCGAATATTGCACTTATACCGAAGCTGCAACAGGCAGGCTTTAAGGTGCATTATATAGGCACTAAAGACAGTATCGAAGAAAAACTTGTGGGCGAGTGCAAAGATGTTTATTATCACAGCATAGCATCGGGAAAGTTAAGACGTTATTTCTCGCTGAAAAATCTTACAGATCCTTTCAGAGTAGTGAAAGGACTTTTCCAGGCAAAACGGATAATAAAAACGGTAAAGCCCGATATCGTGTTTTCAAAGGGTGGTTTTGTAACAGTGCCCGTAGTTATTGCGGCAAGAAAAAAGGCACCCGTAATAACACACGAGTCGGACTATTCACCCGGGCTTGCAAATAAGATAAACGCACGCTTTGCAACAAAGGTATGTGTAACATTTGAAGATACGCTGAAATATGTGGGCAAAAAGGGCATTCACACAGGAACGCCCGTGAGAACCGCTTTGTTTGAGGGAAATGAACAAAGGGCCATTGAACTGACTGAAATCGGCTCTGAGAAGCCCGTAGTACTTGTGATGGGCGGGAGCCAAGGTGCGGTGGCTGTAAACGAGGCTGTAAGGGGTTCGCTTGACGAGCTTTTGAAAACATTCGACATAATACACCTGTGCGGAAAAGGCAAGGTTGATACTTCAATAAATAAGCAGGGCTATGTGCAGTATGAATATGCTAACGAGGAATTGCCTCATTATATGGCACTTGCGGACATTGTAATATCAAGAGCGGGGGCAAATGCCATATTCGAGTTTTTGTCGCTCAAAAAACCGTCGGTATTGATACCCTTGCCCAAAAGTGCAAGCAGGGGTGACCAGCTCTTAAATGCATCGTACTTCGAGCGTAAGGGCTATGCGATACAGCTCCGGCAGGAAGATTTAACGGCACAGCTTCTTTGCGATACGGTGAATAAGCTTTATGAAAACAGGCATGAATATATAGACAATATGGCTAAAAGCAAAGCAAGTAACGGGCTTGAGGCGGTATTCTCGGTAATAATGGAAACTGTGGGAGAAAAGTAATGAAGAAGCTCACGAAAGAAGAAGTAAAGAATATTTTAGCACAGCCAAACGGCACACAAACTCTTTTAAAGGATACGGACAGTGCTTTTGAAGCGGCGTGGCAGCTCATGGGCGAAGAAAATGCGGCGGCTGTCGGATTCTTGTGCAAAGCGGCGGCAAAAAAACGCATAGCCGAGGAAATAGAGCGTCTTTTGAGCAAAAACGATACAGTAATACTTATTGCCATGGGCTCTCAGGACGCAAAAATGCGAAAAAACACGGCAAGGCTTATAGGTGCATTAAAGAATGTGGGCTTTGTCCCCATGCTTATAGGTGCTTTGGAATATGAAGAAGTGCGGTTTGTAAAACCGTCGCTGTTGCTTGCACTTGGTGCCTGCGGCGGCGATGAGGCAAAGGAATATCTTGAATCTTATACCGTTGAGCCGCCTAAGGATGAAAGCGAAAAGAAGCATTTTGACGAGGAAACAGAGGCACTTTCAAAAGCACTTTCTTCACTTATAAATATTGAAAAACATGAGTTTATGTCTCTTGACGATGTGTACGAGATAGAGCTTCGCTGTAATGATAAACTTAGCAGTGCACTTTCCGATGAGCTTTTTGAGAAAGGATTTCAGGTAAAGGAAAAATTCAGCAACGCTGTGCGTGTAAGCACACGTGATTATAAAGCATTATTTGAGGTGCGTTGCTTTAGTGAGGCACTTTTACCCATTGCAAAGGGAATAAGTGCTTCCGAAAGCGTGCTTGCAAAGCATATAAGACCGTATCTTGAAAAACTGCTTTTGACATCGCATAAGGGCGTAAATACATTTGCATACAGAATCGAGATACGGGGAGAGAATGTTTCAAGAGCTGAAAAAGCAAAAAAGCTTGCAAAGCTTTTGGATGATAAAACCACAATAAGTAGTGGTACAAATAATTCAAAAACGCTATATCTTGTAAATTCGCCGAGTAATTACGAAATAGAAATAAGAGTGGAATTACACGGAAACGGCGGTGCGGACGCATATGTAAAGCTCTATACGGTTGAGGATAACAGATTCGATTACAGAAAGGGAGCATTGCCTGCGTCCATGAATCCTGCAACTGCGGCGGCAGTGTTACGAATGGCAAAAGAATATCTTACGGAGGGTGCAAGAGTGCTTGACCCGTGTTGCGGAAGCGGCACGCTTTTGATAGAGAGGGAAAAGCTTTTGCCCGTAACAGGCACAACGGGCGTTGACATAGCCCATAAAGCGGTCGATATTGCGAGAGAAAATGCCGGAGCGGCAAACGCAAAAGCAAAATTCGTTGTAAATGACTGTTTGAGATTTGAAGCGAAACGCAAGTATGACGAGCTTGTATCGAACCTCCCCTTCGGCAACCGAGTAGGCACTCACAAGGATAACGAGGTTTTGTACAAGGGAATACTTGACAGGCTTCATTCATGGGTAAAAACGGACGGAATAGCGATACTGTACACTATGGAATTCACGCTTTTAAAGAAGCTTATAAAAGAACGAAGCGACGTTGAATTGCTTGCTGAAGCAAGAACGGACGCCGGCGGACTTACGCCGATGATATTTGTTCTTAGGATTAAATAGCACAAATGTTTCACGTGAAACATTTCAATAATGCTTTTTACAGAAAAGATTTAATGTTGTTGAATTATAGCCCGACAAGGGCTATAATATTTTTATCGAGAAATTCGGAGGTTATTTGGCGTGGCGGCTATAATTGCAATCGCAAATCAAAAAGGCGGAGTAGGTAAGACTACGACGACGGTAAACCTTGCGGCGTGTGTCGCAAAGGCGGGAAGAAAAGTTCTTTGCGTAGACATGGATCCTCAGGGGAATGCTACAAGCGGACTCGGTATAGAAAAAAACAAACCCACTTATTCTGTGTATAATGTTCTTATTGACGGAATTTCAATAAAGGATACCATACTTACGTCCGTTGTCCCTGATTTACACGTTGTGCCCTCACGCAAGGAGCTTGCAGGTGCAGAAATAGAACTCGTTAATGTTGTTTCACGTGAAACAGTTTTGAAAAATGCCCTCAAAGAGATTGATTCGCTTTATGATTATGTATTTATCGACTGTCCGCCCTCGCTTGGTCTCTTGACCATAAATTCACTTACTGCGGCACAGACTTTGCTTTCGCCCATACAGTGTGAATACTATGCACTTGAAGGTGTTTCGGACCTTATGAATTCGGTAAAGCTTGTAAAGGCTCACTTAAATCCCTCGCTCGATTTGGACGGGATTGTGCTTACAATGTTCGATTCAAGAACAAATCTTTCCGCACAGGTGGTTTCGGAAGTCAAAAAGTTCTTTAAAAATAAGGTCTATGATACATTGATTCCCCGTTCGGTCAGGCTCGGTGAAGCACCGTCTTTCGGTCTGCCCATAATTTTGTATGATCCGCGTTCAACAGGTGCTAAAGCCTACGAATCTCTCGCCATGGAATTCTTGAGTAAAAAGGAGTTATTGCTCAAATGACAGTAAAACAGAAAAAAAGCCTCGGTAAAGGTCTTGACGTGCTTTTCAGCGGTGTTGATACCGCTGTTTCGTCGGAAAGCATAAAGAATGTCGATGTTCATTTAATAGATACTAATTTAGAACAGCCACGTAAAGAGTTTGATGAAGAAAAATTGAAGGAGCTTGCCGCATCGATCAAGCGTCACGGTATGGTTCAGCCCATTATTGTGCGTAAAAACGGCGGCAGGTTCGTTATAATTGCAGGTGAAAGACGTTTCAGAGCCGCTCATATTGCAGGACTTACGTCTGTTCCCGTTATAGTTAAAAATCTTGAAGATGACGAAAGCATGGAGATAGCTCTCATTGAAAATATTCAGCGTGAAAACCTTAATCCCGTTGAAGAAGCAATGGCTATCCGTTTCCTCATGCACAGACATGACCTCACACAGCAGGAGGTTGCGGAAAGACTCGGAAAAAGCCGACCTGCAATAGCTAATGCCATAAGACTGCTTAATCTTCCCGACGGCGTGCTTACTCTCTTAAGGCAGGGTAAATTGCAGGCAGGTCACGCACGTGCACTCGTTGCAGTAAAGGATGAGGCGGTAATGATTCAGCTTGCCGGGAAAATAGTTAAAGAGGATATGTCCGTTCGTGAAACGGAACAGGCTGTCAAAGCGATAAACGAGCCGCAGGATACTGTGGAAAAACCTAAAAAGACTGCCTCTAAAAAGAGCCCTGCGATTCTTGCCGCAACAAGACGTTTCCGTGAAAAGCTCAACACAAAGGTAACGATAAACGGTGACGAGGACAGCGGTAAAATAATCATCGACTACTACTCAAAAGACGACCTCCAGGCTATTTACGACATAATCTCCAAGTGAGTATTTATAAGGGGCTCTGCCCCTTAACCCCGCCGACTTTTTGTAAAAAGTCGTCAAAAACAGGCAGGGGAAAATAGAATAAAATCAAAATTCCTGCACGACAAGGTGCAGGAATTTTTACGTGTCGAGATTATACAAAAATATTAGAAATCATGACGTGTTCCGCAAGAACCGCCAATCTCGTTGAATACACAGACGATTTCTTCAATTTGCAAAAAACATTCGGAATCTTCTAAGGTATCATCTTCAAGAATTGCTTTAATTTTTTCCAATGCTTGATAACATCGAGAAGTTAAAATTTCAGCAACTGTTTTTTCAGACATAGAAGCAATATAAGTCTGAACTTCTTTTTTTATAATATCTTCAATCATAGTTGCAAATAAATC
>JAZNWT010000059.1:0-8387 GCA_045593465.1 Clostridia bacterium | reverse complement strand
TTTTGTAAAAAAGTAATCAAAAAACAGGCAGGATAAATATAAGCATAGCCCTTAAGACACTACAAGGTGACTAAGGGGCTTTTTCATAGGCTATCTATTAGAACGACAAGTTTGGGATATCATGTTATAATAAACAAAAGTGCTGAAAGGGGCTGTTTTATGCAAATGAAAAAATGGATAAAGAATAAGCTTATACAGCCTGTTGCAGACTTTTTCTCTGATGTTCGAGAGGATAGGGAAAATTACAATAGAGTAAATGAAAGTGAAGAAGCGGTATTTGCTTCGCATTACTTTTCATGCTACAAAGGCACGTTTGTATTAAAAACTCCCTTTAAAGCATCATTTTCGTTAGGGTTTATAGGATTAAGCAGAAAACAGCAAAATTTAAATACTTTAAAGCATGAATACGGTCATAAACTTCAACTTAAAAGCATGGGGTTTATTCGATATCTTATTCGTGTTGCGATTCCGTCTTTGACCATAAACTGTTTAGACAGAATAAAAAAACTGCCCTATGAGTATTACAGCTATCCGTGGGAAAAAGAGGCGGATACGTTGGGAGCTGTTTTAAACAGAAATTACAGAACAAATCCGCTACCCAACAAAAAAGCTGCTTCATATTTCGAACTTATCAAGCTGTTTTTTGTTTAGAATCGCAAAGATGGGAAAACCCTCGTTCACCTTGTCGTGAACGAGGGTTTATGACTATACACCTTTCACCTGTTTTTGATTACTTTTTACAAAAAAGTAATCGGGGTGTGGGGTGGAACCCCACATACAATCAACCATTAAAGAGGCCGAAGAGGTCGAGTATACGCTCTAAGAGGTTTGACGGTTCGGGATTGATTTGTTCGGGAATGGATTCGACGGGTGCTTTTATTACGCCCGTTTTGAGTACGAACTGCACGGCGGAAACGTCTGCGTTTATCTTTGCGGTGAATGAGGTGGGACAAAGTCCTCGCCTGCAAGCTCACGGAGCATTGTGCTTATCGTGTTTTCAACCTCGCCGTCAATACCGCTCGTGCCGTCACGAAGCTGACCTATTCCCTCGCGAAGCTGTGTCATGCCTGTTGCAAGCTGAGTTGAGCCGTCATCAAGAGCAATTATTCCGTCGGCAAACTCATTTATGCCCACATTAAGCTCACTCATGCCCTCGGAGAGCCTTTTTGCACCGTTGTTAAGCTCTTTGACGCTTGATGTAAGTTCTTTAGCTCCTGCGATGATTTCATCGCTGTTTTCAAGTATGCTGTCCAATATCGCATCGGCGGAATCAAGAGCGGTTAAAATATCTTTAATAGAGCTGTTGCCTGTTGTGGAAGCAAGCTCATCGAGTATCTTTTTATAATTATTCCAGGTAAGCACAGGTGCGTGTGCACCGTATATATCCTCAAGACGGCGGTTTGCGTCGGCAAGTATGGAGTCGGCTATTTTGGCAAGCCCTTTTTCAAGCTCGGCACTTGAACCGAGCATGGATTCCACAGTGTCGGAAATCTTATCAACTTCCGTCGATAATGTCTTTATTCCGTTTGCAAGCTCCGTCATACCTTTTGTAAGCTGTGATGCACCTGAAATGAGTCTGCTTGAGCTTTTACGCATCGTTCCAAGACCGTCGCTTAGTTGCAAAGCACCTTCTTCAAGCTGCAATGCACCGTCGTATAATTCATTTACGCCATCCGTCAACGCACCGAAGTGCGAAGAAAACTGTGATGAATCTATAAGACCGCTGTCAAGTGCAAGCTTAAAGCTGACGCCGTTTATGGATATGCTTCCCATCTCGAAGTTGAGAACATCGGAGGTTATTGTAATGTCACCCTCAGTACCGGGAAGTACCATTATTGTGAGCATCTTGTCCTTGCCTACATTGGCGAATGTTGCCTGGTCACAAACTATATCGGCACATTTTTCCGTACTCAATGTAACGGACATTTGAAGCATGTATTTATCAAAAAATGAACGGTCAACATTTTCGTTTCGTGTTGTTTTAATGTTGATTTCAAGATGCCCCGATGCTCCGCCGAGTGCTTCGGCACTTATCGGTTCACCGTCTATCTTGTAGGTTATTGCTATGTTCCAGGGCAGGTCAAGTGATTCGGGATAGCCCTGATAGTAGAAACGCCCGGGGGAGGACGGGGAGAGGACAACCTTAACACCGTCATGCTTTATATTGCTTGTGTCGGTGAGGTTCAATACCTCGGTATAATGTCCGTAATCAAGCAGGATGCCGCTTTTGATAACATTTAAAATGTTTACGACATACACCTTTTCAACCGTACCGTCACAGGCAAGGTTGGAGTATACAACTTCCTCCTTGCTGTTTGCCACGCCGAGTGCAAGCGAAGCGGAAAAAGACGAAAGCATCGTGCATAAAGCAAGAAGTACGGTTAATGTTATTTTAAGCGTGTTTTTCATGGCGTCTTCTCCTTTCTTTCTTGAGAAAGTGTGAGTTCAATGTGGTTCTGCCTATAAATTTATCGAACAAAGTCAAAGCGGCAGGAAGGAAGAATAAAACGGTACACATTGATAAGAATGCACCTCTTCCGAGCAATGTACCGAGCTGACTGACAACTCCGTTTGCCGAAACAAAGCCTATAAGGAAGCCGGACAGAGTAAGTATCAAGCCCGAAACGAGTATTGACGGAAGCGTTTCGGATATCGTCATTACGCAGGCGGTGACAGGGAATGCACGCTTTCTGTTTTTTAAATAATGATCCGTAAACAGTATTGCATAGTCAACCGTTGCACCGAGCTGTACCGTGTTTATTACAAGATAGCCTATATAGCAAACTATCGAGCCTGAAAAATACGGAACGGATAAGTTTATCCATATACCCGATTCAATTGTGAGTATAAGGATTATAGGTAGTGAAAGGGATTTGAAAGTGAATAAAAGTATTATTCCTATTGCAATAATTGCAAGTGTATTTACGAGTGTATTATCTTCGGTGACAATATCTTTCATGTCGTAAATGTTTACACTTTCACCGCATGAAAGTGCTTCACCCGGGTAATACTTGTCAGCCAAAGCACGAATTCTTTCAACAAGAGTAAACGCTTCCGTACCCTCGGTGGGAATATCGGCATACAGAATTATTCGACTGTATTCATCGGAATAAAGAAGTGCGAGTGTTTCGGGTTCTAAATAATCGGTAGGTATTTCAATACCTGCCATGGTGGCATATGAAACTACCGAGGTTACACCGTTTAATGACTGCAATTCTCTTGAAAGCTTGTCCTCCTTTGAGGGGTTGCCCCTTGGAACAAGTATTACTATCGGAGATGACTGACCGAATGTAGACTGTATAAGCAAGCTGTCACGACCGCCGCGAGTTGATGCATCGAGTTCACCTGTGCCGTATGTAAAGTTTATCTTGTTTTGGGCAATAAAACAGGGGATTATGAGTGCAAGTACAAGCAAAAAGGCAGGTATACGGATTTTTGTTGCAAGCACGCCGACTTTGCGGAAAGATGGCATGAATGAGCGGTGTTGTGTTTTGTCAAGAAGCGGACAGCACACAAGCGTGAGTGCAGGTAAAAATACCATGCAGGAAATAAGACTCAAAGCAATGCCCTTTGCAAGTGCAAGCCCCATATCCGGACCTATTTTAAAACGCATAAAGCAAAGCACTATAAATCCGAAAAGTGTTGTAAGTGCACTTGCACTGACAGCGGGGAAGGCCTCTTTTATGGCATGACGCATTGCCTCGTCGGGAGTTTCGAGCGTTTTGCGATGCTTTGCAAAGCTGTGGAGTAAAAATATCGCATAGTCAAGCGAAACCGCAAGCTGCAAAATGGGACATACCGAAGACGTTATATAGGATATGCTGCCCAGGAATATATTTGTACCCATATTGATGAGTACGGAAGCACCTATACCCAAAAGCAATACGAGCGGCTCTATGTATGAAGTTGTCGAGAAGAAAAGTATTAAAAGTATAAGCGGAATAAGCAACGCTATTATTATAATGGCTTCGCTTGCGGCGGATTCCTGTGACTGTGCACTTCCTGCCGCTTCACCCGAAACCGCACCCTCTTCGCCTACAAGGTCACGTATGGCATTTATCGCTTCAACTTCCATGCCCTTTTCGATTATTACCGACATTATTGCATAATTATCTTTATAATATTGTTCAACTATTGACTGATCCAAGGTTTCAAGTGGCTCTGTGATTTTAACATTGTCATCAAGCCAGGTGACGCTTGAAACACCGTCTATATTCAAAAGTGATGCCTTGAAAATAAGTGCTTCCTGCACCGATACATTGGGTATGAGCACACGGGCATTGTCTATTGCTCCCGTATATTCTTCATTCATTGTATTGAGTGCAACTGTGGAGGGGGCTTCATCGGGCAGATATGCCGTGAGATTATATACTATGGGAACAAAAGACTGCACCAAAATTGACAGTACGGAAAGCACTGCAAATATTATAACTATAACCTTTTTATGCTTTATTATAAATCCTGCAAAAGAATCCACTTTATATCCTCACAGACTGTCAAACAAATACATTTAAAATATGTGAAACAGTTTCACATATATATTATAACTCTTCATATAACAAATATATGTAAAAAAGCGATGAATTTCAAGACCTAACAGATATAAAAACGATACACTGCAGTGAAAAAATTGTGTCATTTTTGCATTATACCTGCGTTGACGGAAAAAGAGGGTGGGAGTATAATAACATTGCACTGTATTTAAGGTGCAAAAAACTGTTTGGACGGTGAGAAAATGGATATAAAAAGAAGTGCTGTTGCAGGTACGCTTGAATCAAACGATGTGTTTGTTGAAATAGAAGCGGCGGACGGTATTGAGATAGAGATAGACTCAATAGTCTATGCTCAATTCGGTGAAGATATACGTGCAACAGTAAAGGATATGCTCAATAAAATGGAAGTTGACGGTGCAAAGGTGAGATTGAATGACCACGGTGCACCCGACTGTGTTATCCGTGCACGTCTTGAATGTGCAATACTTAGAGCAAGCGAGGTGCAAGCATGAGAAGAAGTATGCTTTTTATGCCGGGCAATAATGCCGGTATGCTTTTAAATGCAGAGTTTTTGGGTGCTGACAGTATAATACTCGACCTTGAGGATGCTGTATCAACTGCGGAAAAAGATGCGGCAAGAATACTTGTAAGGAATGCAATATCAACGCTTGAATATTCAAAAAGCGAAGTAATTGTAAGAATAAATCCGCTTGATTCACCTTTCTTTGAAGAAGACATAAAAGAAATAGTTCCGACAAAGCCCTCAATGCTTATGCTTCCGAAAGTAAGCTGTAAGGAGGACGTTTTGGTGTACGATGAAATGGTCACTAAAGCAGAGAAGAAATGCGGCATGGAAAAGGGAAGTATAAAGTTTATTCCGCTTATCGAAACCGCACTCGGCATTGAAAATGCATATAATATCGCTTCCTCGCATGAACGTGTTACGGCAGTGCTTTTGGGTGCGGAAGACCTTTCGGCAGACCTTGGGTGCAAGCGTACCAAGGAGGGCGACGAAATTGCATACAGTAGGGGCAGAATAGTATGTGCGGCAAAGGCGGCAAAGATAGCCTGCTATGATACCCCGTTTACCGATGTAAACGATGATGAAGGCTTGAAAAAAGATGCAATGAAAGCAAAGTCACTCGGATTTACAGGCAAGGCGGCAATTTCACCAAGACATATAACTGCTATAAACGCAGTGTTCTCACCCACAATGGCAGAGATAGAGTATGCATCGGAGGTGCTTCGCACCATTGCAAAGGCAAAGGCAGAGGGATTGGGCGTTGTATCGCTTAAAGGCAAGATGATAGACGCTCCCATAGTTGCAAGAGCACAGCAGGTAATCGAAGCGGCAAAAGAGCTGGGGGTAGATATCGATGAGTAAGGTTATAAAAAGCATTGAAGAAGCAATAAAGCTTCTTAATATAAAAGACGGAATGACGCTTTCGTTCCACCATCATTTAAGAAACGGCGACTATGTTTTAAACACGGTCATGGCGGCAGTTGCAAAGGCAGGAATAAAGAATCTAAAGATAAATGCAAGCTCGCTTTTCGATGTGCATGAGCCCTTGCTCGACCATATAAGAAACGGCGTTGTAACAGAGATAGAAACCGCATACATGGGTGCAAAAATAGGCAGTGCCATATCACACGGCATACTTTCAAAGCCCGTAACTTTCAGAACTCACGGAAGCCGCGGTTCTACCATTGCAAACGGCTCATCGCCCGTTGATGTTGCTTTCATTGCGGCACCCACCTCCGACGAAATGGGTAATTGCACGGGCAAAATAGGCAAGAGTGCCTGCGGCTCATTGGGCTATGCTTTTTCCGATGCACAGTATGCAAAGCACGTTGTAATAATAACGGACAATTTAATTAAAACTCCCTTGGAAAATCCGTCAATAACGGGCGAAAGAGTTGACTTTGTTGTTGAGATGGAAAGCATAGGCAATGTTGCAGGCATAGTTTCCGGCACAACAAGAATAACAAGGGATCCTGTCGGTTTGGTTATGGCATCGTATGCGGCACGCATAATAGAAGCTTCTTCGCTGTTGAAGGACGGTATGAGCTTCCAAACAGGTGCAGGAGGTGCTTCACTTGCGGCGGCAAAATATTTAAAAGATATAATGCTTGAAAAGAAGATTCGCGGAAGCTTTGCACTCGGCGGCATAACGGGTTATCTTGTTGATATGCAAAAGGAAGGCTGTTTTGACGAGCTTTATGATGTTCAGTGCTTCGACTTAAATGCTGTTGAGTCGATCCGCACAAATCCCAATCATAAGGAAATATCGGCAATTCAGTATGCTTCACCCGATAATATAGACGCAATGGTAAATAAGCTCGACGTTGTTATATTGGGTGCGACAGAGGTTGATACGGATTTTAATGTTAACGTACATACAGACTCAAACGGAAGCATAATGGGCGGAAGCGGCGGTCACAGCGATACGGCGGCAGGTGCAAAGCTGTCAATGATAATTGCTCCCTTGCTCCGTGCAAGACTTTCAATAGTTTCCGATAAGGTAAGCTGCATTTCAACTCCCGGTGATACGGTTGACGTGCTTGTAACGCAGCAGGGCATTGCGGTAAATCCCAAGCGTACAGAACTCAGACAGCGTCTTATAGACGCAAAGCTCCCTGTTGTGGATATACATGAGCTTAAAGATAAGGCACAAAAGCTTGCAGGAATTCCTGCACCGCTTAAAGTCGGTGAAAAGGTAGTTGCAAATATCGTTTACCGTGACGGCAGAATAATAGATACGATAAGAAATATATAAGTCAGAAGATAGAATAACTGTAGGACGCTTGATTGAGCGTCCTTTTTGCTTAAAATTACATGATTTAAAACATCAAATAATATATTTTCACAAAAACACGTTGACAAAACCCATAAATAACAATATGCTGAGAATATGGAAAAATAAGATTGAGAATGCGAAAATCAATCTATATCAACATTTAATTGATTTCCTGCTCAAGATTATCAAATAACGGTGAGTTGAAAAAATCTCTTATGTCAATTTCAAGACCGTCGCAAATCTTTTTGATTGTCGTGATAGTTGCACTGTTGTTTCTTCCACCCGTAATGTTGTTTATAGTGGATTGAGTAATTCCCGAAATAGTTGCTAACTTATTTATTGTTATATTGTTTTTGTCGCATAAATCTATTATGCGTAGCCTAACGGCATTTCCTATACGCACAAAATCACCTCAAAACAGTTTTGTGATAATGGTAACCATTTTGAGTTTAAAAAATTACCTCATTTGAGTTGACTTGCTTAAGCGGTGGTGTTATACTGTAGAAAAATAGAGGTAAAACAGAAAAATATATAATGCAGTGGCTTTTCTGTTTTAGAAATAAGTAAATTGAGTTTTAGAAAGGAGAGAGAGTTTGTATGAACAAAAAATTCGGAAAACTGACTAAGGCTGTAGTGGTAGTAATGTCAATGGTGATGCTCTTATCCTGCATAGGAATTTTGGCAAAGCCCACAACGGTAAATGCAGGTCTTGTAGGCGATGTTAATGAAGACGGTATTGTAAACTCAAAAGACTTAAGCATGGTGCAGAAAATAATTTTGGGAACATATGAAGAAAAAACGCCCGTGCCCACTGTGACACCCCATGTTGCACCCATGTATAATGGCACGAACTTTTCGTCGGTAGAAGAGCTTACCAAATGGATAAATCAAAAGGACAAATATGAACCTGCGGTTTCGATTAAATGGATAAATGCCGTAAATGACGATGGTGGAATTCTCGTTCCGTCTGTTGATGGAGTGTCTTTGCTTGATATTATTGAGAAAAATCAGTTGAGGGTAGTATTTGGCGAAGATAGTTTCAACTTGGAGGGAAAAGGATATTCATACCGTTTTAAATCCGAAGATTTGAGCGGTA
>JAZNWT010000058.1:0-6863 GCA_045593465.1 Clostridia bacterium | reverse complement strand
TAAATCAATAATTTATTGAAACTATCGAAATGAAGAATCCCTGCCTCCCTCATAAGAGGGAGCCAATGTTTGTGCTATCTATTATAACTCACCGATAAAAGATAATATGTTTTTTACAGCCCCCATGTTCAATTTACTTCTTCTTATACACTCTTGCGGCTCTCGGCAATACGAGACTTGTTATTTCGTAGTTTACCGTGCCGACTATCTGCGAGACTTCCTCACAGCTCATGCCGCCTGCACCGAAAAGTATTACTTCATCGCCGCGTTTTACGTCTATTCCCGTTACGTTTACCATCATCATATCCATGCAAACTCTGCCTATCTGTTCACAGCGTGCACCGTTTATAACAACATAGGCACGGTTGCTCAATCTTCTGGGATAACCGTCCGCATAGCCTGCGGTAACGGTTGCAACCGTCATGGGATAGCGTGAGCAGTATGTACAGCCATAGCTTATAAGACAGCCCGGCGGAAGCTCTCTCACCTGTGATACCCTTGTTTTAAGCGTCATTGCAGGCTTTAATTCTCCGTCCTCCCTGGGCTTGCTGTCGGGATACATACCGTATAGCATTATTCCCATGCGTATCATATCGATGTATGATTCGGGGTAATTCATTATACAGGCACTGTTTCCGGTGTGACAAAGCGGAGGACGCTTGCCTGCTTCGATAAGTTTTCTCATTACGGCATTGAAATTATCCATCTGCCATTTTTGGAATTCATCTTTGCCGGGCATATCGGCTGTTGCAAAATGCGTATACATACCCGTTATGTTTATGTTGGGCAATTCATACATTTTAAGCACGGCATCGGCAGCAGCTTTTGCCGCTTCCTCGCCCTGTGCAAAAAGTCCGAGTCTTGACATACCCGTATCTATTTTTACGTGCACGTTTACACAAACCCCTGCTTCCTTTGCCGCATCGGAAAGCTCTTTTGCCGCCTCCTCGTCAACTATGGTTTGCGTTATATTATTGTCCGCTATGGTTTTTACATAATCGGGAGTTGTGTAGCCAAGCACGAGCGTGTCAAGCTTAACGCCTGCTTCTCTCAATTCCAAAGCTTCGGACAGGCATGCTACCGCAAACATATCCGCACCGTTTTCTTCAAGAAATTTTGCACAGCCAACAGAGCCATGCCCGTAAGCATTGCCCTTTATGACGCACATAACTTTCATGCCTTTTTTCTTTGCTATATCAAGATTGTGTGCTATTGCATCAAGATCTATTTCAGCCCATGTGCGGGCACTGCTTTTTACTTTATCCACAATCATTCCTCCAAAGTTAAGTTTATTATATCATTTGATTTTATCTTTGTAAATGAAGCTGTTATCCCTGTTTTTGTCATATTCATATATTCTTGCAAAAGCTTTAAAACAGCTATATAATATGCTTGTTTTTAAACTTTATGTTTTTAAGGAGTTATACTCTATGTCTGAAGGCAAAAAACATCTTTTTTGGTTAAGCTTTATTAAAGGTGCCGTAATTATCACCGTTGTTTTCGGTCATGCAATACAGCAGGGGCCTGTTACAACATACCTGCATTCTTTTAACGGACCTTTACTCTTTTTCATGTCCGGTGTTGTATTCAGCACAAAAGGGAAGCAATTCCTTTCCTTTGTGGGCAACAAGGCCAGAACGCTGCTTGTTCCGTATTTTATATTCGGTCTTTTAAGCATACTCGCATATATGCTCCTTGGCGTTTTTGTTAAAGACGCACTTGCAGACCAGCGTGTTATAGAAGGCGGCTTTTTATCGCAGATACAAACCTTGATTCTTGGCGAATGCCCCACAAATGCACCGCTTTGGTTCCTGCCCAGCATGTTCTTTATAATGCTTATATCGTTCCCCATAGGCAAGATTACGGATATGTTTGAAAAGCGTTCGGCAAAAGCAATCGTTTCAGGCTCATTCATGCTTTTGTTTATTCTTTGGGCGATTTTGAACAGTCTTTTCTTTAAAATTCCCGACCTTTATTGGAATTTTGATACCGCTCTTTATATGACGATTTTCTTCCTTTTCGGTTATTTCCTCATGCAGTCGGGCTTTGCCGAAAGGTTGGATTCTCTTAAAACCTACATCAAAATTCCGGCAGGCATTTTGCTCATGGCAGCAGGCGGCTTCTTCGCCGTAAATAACGAAGGCTTCTTAAAGGTACGCATATTAGTCAGCGAATACGGCAACATATTCATGTTCTTTCTTGCCGCATTCTTGGGAGTGCTCGGTTCTACGCTTTTGTGTATGTCAATAAAAAAGAGCAATCTTTTGGACTACTTGGGCAGACACACGCTTTCAATACTTGTAATGCACAAATTCCCCATAGTTTTCTTCCAGGCACTTTGTACGCCCATTGCACTGAAGCTTGAGGAAGGCTCAATACTTGTCGGACTTTTGGTAACCGCAGTAAGCATAGCATTGCCGCTTTTGGCAGAGCTTATTATTGACAGAATATTCCCACCTGCACTTGCGAAAAAATGGCCTAAGCGTGTTGACAAGGCTTCAAAAAAACAAGCGGCGTAAAAGCGAATACGAAACAAATATTTATACCCATTTATCCCCTTTTATCAAGGGTGTAAATGGGTATACTTTTATTCTTCCTTTTTATTCAGCTCTTTAATCTTCTCGCGTATAAGCTTCATATCCGTCCATGCGTCACGCTTTTTGCTTTCATCACGCAAAAGTGCGGCAGGATGATATGTGGGCAGTATCCAAACTCCCTTTTTGTTTTTCCATACGCCCCTGTCCCGTGTTATACGTACATTTTCATCGTACACATATTTGGAGGCAGTTGCTCCGAGGCAGATTATTATTTCAGGCTGTATAAGTGCAAACTGTGCCCTTAAATACGGCAAACACGCTTTCGCTTCGAGTTCCTCGGGAGTGCGGTTGTTGGGCGGTCTGCACTTTACTATGTTGGCAATATAGACCTTATCCCTATCAAGCTCTATTGCGGCAAGCATTTTATCGAGCAGTTTTCCTGCCGCACCGACAAACGGAACACCCTGTTCGTCCTCATCTCTCCCCGGACCTTCGCCTATGAACATTATTTTGCTCTTTACATTGCCGCATCCTACAACTATGTTTGTACGATTTTCGCACAGGCGGCATTTTTTGCAGTCACAAAGTGAATCGTACAATTCTTTCCATTCGTATCTCATGCTTTTATGATAATACAATACAAATTCTCTCTCAAGTCCTTTTTCGCCATACAAACAATTTATTCGGCAAGCCTTTTTGTTGACTGCATATTTTGCGAAGCCTACCATTTCTTTATGCTTAAACCCATAGAAAAATCAGCTGTATTTCTATTCATAACAGTGGCTTTGCTCTTTTTGTGCTGTGCCTTTCTTTTGCTTGCAATGAGCTATACCGCTTTTCCTGCTTCAAGTAATGCAATACCCACCGATGCAGTAATTTCACAAAGCGAATGATTTCACACTCTTTACACATTTTGCTACTGTTTTTCTTCCATTTTGTATCACTCAATACTATTGTTTCATTTGACATCACTATTTAATGCTACTATAATTTATACAGATAAATATGTCGAAATTTTTAGGAGGATATGCTATGAAAAAATTTGTAAGCATCGCTTTATCCCTTGTTATGGTTTTGTCGCTTTTCGGCTCTTTTTCATCTGCTGAAATCGACAAGGCGGCAAACGGAGAAATAGTTCGTGCAATTGCAACGGGACTTACATATGAATCCCTTACATACACGATAGAAAACAACGGTTCTGTAACAATCACCCACTGTGACCCTAACGCATCGGGAGAAATAATTGTTCCCGCAACCATAAACGACCCTTGGACAGGTGCTATACCCTGCCCCGTTACGGCAATTGCAGACGAAGCATTCCGTATGTGCATGAATGTAACAAAAGTCACTCTTCCCGACACGATAACAAGCATCGGTGAAAGAGCTTTCTTTGGCTGTACTGCAATCACCTCTCTCAACATTCCTTCATCTCTCACCTCCCTTGGTGCATATGCTTTCAATCTCTGTAAGTCATTAAAATCGGTCACCATACCCGCAATGCTTACAAACATAAGCGATTATGCTTTTAAGGGCTGTTCCTCCATTACAACTTTAACGATTCCATCTTCCGTAAAAACAATAGGTACGGAAGCATTTGCGGACTGTTCATCATTAAAGGATGTAAAATTCAAGGGCACTCTTTCAAAGATAGGCAACAGTGCTTTTAAAAACTGTACTTCCCTTACAGGTGCATATTTTGACGAGCTTCCCCCGACTTCATTCGGCACAAGCGTTTTCATGAATGCTCCTGCTTTGTTCACCATCTATTATCTTGAAGACTATGCTACGGCATGGGCTCCCAACGGCGAAAAAACTTATTCTGCCGACAAATATCCATTGAACGAGTTCAATGAAAACATGAGCGGCACATTTGACGGTCTTAAATACATAGTTGAAGATACAAACACGGTAACAATAATAGGCTTTGATGCAAACAAAATAAGCAGCACGCTCATAATCCCCGAAAAAATAGGCGGCAGATATGTGACCGCTATTGAAAAGTTTGCTTTGAGCGGCTGTGCAACGCTTGAATCGGTGGTTATCCCCGAATCAATGACTTCAATAGGTGACTTTGCATTCTACGGCTGTTCCTCACTTACAAGTGCATATTTCAGAGGTGCTGTTCCCGCATCTTTCGGCTCGGGCGTTTTTGACGATGCAGCTTCGACATTCTGTATGTATTACCGCACAGCTAACAGAACTTCATGGGCACCCAACGGTGAAACAACGCGTTTTGGCTACCCCATTTCAGTTTATACAAATGTTTCATCGGGCACATACGGCATATTTGAATATACAGTAACAGACCAAGGCACAATAACGATTTCCGGCATTGATGAAACAGCAACAGGTGCTATTGAAGTTCCGCCCATGATAAACGGTTTCCCCGTAACTGCAATAGCAATGAATGCATTCTTCGGCATGACGGAGATAACCGCAATAACATTGCCCTCATCAATAGAAACAATCGATGCAATGGCATTTTCAAAATGCGAAAAGATAACCTCAATCGTTATCCCCGACTCCGTAATATCAATCGGTGCTTCTGCTTTTGCAGGCTGTTATGCACTTAAGGAAGTAACACTCGGAAGTTCAATTGAGTCATTGGGTGCTTTCTGGACATTCAACTGCTATGCACTTGATACAATCACGGTAAGCGAAGCAAACCCCAACTTCACTTCCATAGACGGTGTTGTTTACAACAAGGATGTTACAAAGCTTGTTAAATTCCCCCCTGCAAAAACAGGTGCTTTCGTATTCCCTGCAACGGTTGCAGAGATGGAATCAAGTGCAATGTCCGCAACACTTATCACATCGGTAACGCTTCCTGCGGCAATGACCGTAATACCCTCAAGTGCCTTCTCTTCCTGCGAAAACCTTACGACAATCATATTCCCCGAAACTCTCACGGAAATAGGCAGCAGTGCTTTCTCTGCCTGCGCAAGCCTTGAAACAGTACGTATACCTGCTTCCGTAACAACATTGGGAGCATCTGCATTTGCAACCTGCTCAAAGCTTAAGAGTGCATACTTCCTGGGCGATGTTCCCACATCAAGCGGCTATTTCGTATTCAACAGTGTTGCGGAAGGCTTCACAATTTACTATCTTGCAGACCGTGTAAGCAGCTGGGCACCCAACGGCGAAGATAATTGGTACGGCTACCCCATCGCTCCCTACGGTGCATCCGATGTTACACTCTTAACGCCCACATTCGGTTCACCCTACACATCAAGCAACGGTATTTTGACAGGTGTTGAGCCTGAAACAAAGGTTTCAGACATCGTAGCCACATTTGAAGACAGCATGAATGTACGCATAGTAAACGGCAGCGGTACTGTACTTGCTTCCGACGATATCGCAGGCACGGGCTGCAAGGTTCAGCTTGTTAAAAACTCTTCTGTTGCAGATGAGATTTCAATACTGTTAGTCGGTGATATTACCGGCGACGGCAAGATAAACTCCCGTGATATCGCCTCCTTGCAAAGACATATAACAGGTGCTTTAACGCTTGAAAATGTTTACTTAATGGCGGCAAATGTAAACGAAGATGTTGATAACGACGGTAACCACAAGGTAAACTCGCGTGATATCGCAGAGCTTCAGAGAATCATCGCCGCATAATAAACAAATAAAATACCGAACAAATTAAACATATTATGTCGATTTGCCGTCATGACTTGCACATGGCGGCTTTTCATTTTATAATGAAGAGCAATGAATAACTTTTTTAAAAATAAACCTTTAATAATAATGCTGGCGGCAGTCCTCGTGCTTTTGATACTGATCTTCGCCACTTCGGGCGACAGAACGGTATCATGGTTTGAGAGTGCCGTAGGCAGTGTTGCACAACCCGTACAAACATTTGCTTCAAATGTATCAAACGGCATTGTGGGCTTTTTTGAGCGTGTATTCAGCATTACCGATGCCGACAAAGAAAACGAACAGTTAAAGCTACGCATAGCTCAGCTTGAGCAGGCGGAATACGAAAAAGAAGAATTGCGTCTTGAAAACGAGCGTTTAAAAGAGCTTTTGAATTATGCTCAAACAAACGAAAGCTACGAATATGTTACCGCCGCCGTGATAGCAAAAGGTCAGGGCGTGTGGTTTGATTCCTTCACCATAAACGCAGGCAGAGCACACGGCATAGAAAAGGATATGCCTGTTGTAACAGCTTCAGGGCTTGTTGGCAGAGTAACCGATGTCGGTGCTACATGGGCAAAGGTAAGCTCAATAATAGACTCACGCTCCACCGTCAGCGTTATGGTTGAACGCACGAGGGACGGTGCAATGGTTCAGGGCGTGCTTGAAAGCGGCTCATCTTCAACG
>JAZNWT010000057.1:0-24863 GCA_045593465.1 Clostridia bacterium | reverse complement strand
GTCACGGAAGTACTTGCCCTCGCCGGGCTCACCCGGACGCTCGATGGTGAGGTAGTAGGAGCCGAGCACCATATCCTGCGAGGGAACCGTCACGGCGTGACCGTTCAGGGGCTTAAGCAGGTTGTTGGCCGAAAGCATCAGGAAGCGAGCCTCAGCCTGCGCCTCTGCCGAAAGCGGCAGGTGGACAGGCATCTGGTCGCCGTCGAAGTCGGCGTTGAAGGCCTTACAGACGAGCGGATGCAGACGGATGGCACGGCCCTCGACGAGCACGGGCTCGAAGGCCTGGATCGACAGACGGTGCAGGGTCGGTGCACGGTTCAGGAGCACGGGATGCTCGCGAATGACGTACTCAAGTGCGTCCCAAACCTCGGGGAGCACCTTATCGACCTTCTTCTTGGCGTCCTTGATGCTGGTGGCCTTCTGGGTCTCAAGCAGTCTCTTCATCACGAAGGGACGGAAGAGCTCGGGCGCCATCTCCGTCGGGAGACCGCACTGATAGATCTTCAGATCGGGACCGACGACGATAACCGAACGGCCCGAATAGTCAACTCGCTTACCGAGCAAGTTCTGACGGAAACGTCCCTGCTTACCTCTGAGCATATCGGAAAGTGACTTCAAAGGACGGTTGCCGGGGCCCGTTACGGGGCGACCGCGTCTGCCGTTGTCTATGAGTGCATCAACTGCTTCCTGAAGCATACGCTTTTCGTTGCGGACGATTATGTCGGGAGCACGGAGCTCAAGCAGTCTCTTAAGGCGGTTATTTCTGTTTATAACTCGGCGATAGAGGTCATTCAAATCGCTTGTTGCGAATCTGCCGCCGTCAAGCTGTACCATGGGACGAAGCTCGGGGGGCAATACGGGTATAACGTCGAGTATTATCCATTCGGGCTTGTTGCCGCTCTTCAGGAAAGCTTCAACAACTTCCAAACGCTTTATGGCATTTGCTCTCTTTTGACCTGTTGACGAAGCGACTTCTTCTTTTAATTCTTCATCAAGCTTTTCAAGGTCGAGCTGCAAGAGCAATTCTTTGATTGCTTCCGCACCCATGCCTGCACGGAAAGCCTTTGAACCGTACTTTTCCTGTGCTTCACGGTATTCTGCCTCGGAAAGCACCTGCTTATACTGCAAATCCGTTTCGCCTGTATCGAGAACGACGTAGGACGCAAAATACAAAACCTTTTCAAGCGAACGGGGCGACATATCAAGCAGCATCTTCATGCGACAGGGAATGCCCTTGAAGTACCAGATATGTGATACGGGAGCTGCAAGTTCAATATGTCCCATACGCTCACGACGTACCTTTGCACGTGTTACCTCAACACCGCACTTGTCGCAGACTACACCCTTATAACGAACACGCTTATAGCGTCCGCAATGACACTCCCAGTCCTTCTGAGGTCCGAATATTCTCTCGCAGAAAAGACCGTCTCTTTCGGGCTTAAGTGTTCTGTAGTTTATGGTTTCGGGCTTCTTTACCTCACCGTGCGACCATTCGCGGATCTTTTCGGGTGATGCAAGACCTATTTTTATAGCGTCAAAGTTTGTCAATTCAAACATTTATTTAATCTCCCTTCAAGTATCCATTACTCTTCATCGCCATCTATGACGCTGAAGCCGTCTATTACATCATCGGATGCATCCATATCATCGAGATCCATATCATCACCGAAATCAAAATCGTCGAATTCTTCAAATTCGTCATCACCCGGCTGCATGATGGGTGCATCTTCTGTGCCTGCAATATTTACGTCGATGGGCATTGTGTCCTCATCATCTATCATTTCGCCAATCTGTATTTCCTGATGTGTATCGGACAAGACCTTAACATCAAGTGCAAGTGACTGCAATTCCTTAATAAGAACTTTGAACGATTCGGGAACACCGGGTTCGGGAACGTTCTCGCCCTTTACGATTGCTTCGTAAGTCTTTACACGGCCCACGACATCGTCACTCTTTACGGTAAGTATTTCCTGCAATGTGTTTGCGGCACCGTATGCTTCCAATGCCCAAACTTCCATCTCACCGAAACGCTGACCGCCGAACTGAGCTTTACCGCCCAAAGGCTGCTGTGTTACGAGCGAGTAAGGTCCTGTTGAACGAGCATGGATCTTATCGTCAACGAGATGGTGCAGTTTGAGGTAGTACATATAACCTACGGAAACTCTGTTTTCAAAGGGTTCGCCGCTTCTGCCGTCATAAAGCACCGTCTTACCGTCGGGATCCTTGCCTGCCTTTACAAGCAATTCTTTAATATCTTCTTCCGTTGCACCGTCGAATACGGGGGTGACTATATCCCATCCCAAGCTCTTTGCCGCCATACCCAAGTGGAGCTCGAGTATCTGACCGATGTTCATACGGGAGGGAACGCCCAACGGATTCAAAACTATCTGGAGCGGAGTACCGTCGGGGAGGAATGGCATATCCTCTTCGGGAAGTATTCTTGAAATAACACCCTTGTTACCGTGACGGCCTGCCATCTTATCACCGACGGAAATCTTACGCTTCTGTGCGATATAAACACGAACGAGCTCATTTACACCGGGTGAAAGTTCATCTTTGTTTTCACGGGTAAAGACCTTAACGTCAACAACAACGCCGCCTTCACCGTGGGGTACACGCAATGAAGTATCTCTTACTTCACGAGCCTTCTCACCGAATATTGCACGGAGGAGCCTTTCTTCTGCGGTAAGCTCTGTTTCACCCTTGGGTGTTACCTTACCGACAAGGATATCACCGCTTCTTACTTCCGCACCTATTCTTATGATGCCGCGGTCGTCAAGATTTGCAAGTGCATCTTCACCTACATTGGGAATATCTCTTGTTATTTCTTCTTCACCGAGCTTTGTATCTCTTGCTTCGGTTTCGTGTTCTTCTATATGTATTGATGTGTAAACATCTTCTTTAACAAGCTTTTCACTGATTAAAACAGCGTCCTCGTAGTTATAGCCTTCCCAGGTCATAAAGCCGATAAGTATGTTTCTGCCGAGTGCTATTTCGCCGTTGCTTGTGCTTGCACCGTCTGCAATTACCTGACCTTTTACTACCTTTTCGCCAACATTCACTATGGGACGCTGATTTATGCAGGTACCCTGGTTGGAACGCTTAAACTTGATTATTCTGTAAACATGGTCGCCCGATTCGTTCTCGATAACGATCTTATCTGCCGAAACGCTCTTTATAACACCGTCCTCGTGTGCGATTACCGCAACACCCGAGTCATGTGCTGCCTTGTATTCCATACCCGTACCGACAACAGGTGCTTCGGGTACCAAAAGCGGAACCGCCTGACGCTGCATGTTCGAGCCCATGAGTGCACGGTTAGCGTCGTCGTTTTCAAGGAACGGAATCATTGCCGTTGCAACCGATACGAGCTGCTTGGGCGAAACGTCCATGTAGTCAACTTCTGTGTTCTTAACTTCGATTATCTGGTCAAGCAAACGTGCAACAACACGGTCTTTCTTGAACCATACATTGCCGTTTTCATCCGTAACGGTGGGCTCATTTGCCTGTGCTACGATGAAATCGTCTTCTTCATCAGCCGTAAGATAAACTATCTCTTCAAGTATACGCTTATTCTCCGAATCAACCTTACGGTAAGGTGCCTCAATGAAGCCGTACTTGTTTATTCTCGCATATGTTGAAAGCGAGTTTATGAGACCGATGTTGGGACCTTCGGGAGTTTCAATGGGGCACATACGACCGTAGTGCGAGAAGTGAACGTCTCGAACATCGAATGTTGCTCTTTCCCTGTTCAAGCCGCCGGGACCCAATGCCGAAAGTCTGCGTTTATGAGTAAGCTCCGAAAGCGGGTTCGTCTGATCCATGAACTGTGAAAGCTGTGATGAACCGAAAAACTCTTTTATAGCCGCCGTTACGGGGCGAATGTTTATAAGGTTGCTGGGCATTGCCGTTTCCATATCCTGCAATGACATACGCTCACGTACTACACGCTCAAGTCTCGTCATACCGACACGGATCTGGTTCTGGAGCAATTCGCCGACGCTTCTGATACGTCTGTTACCCAAATGGTCGATATCGTCAGTTCTGCCGATATCGTAATTCATGCCGATGAGGTAGCTGACAGTTGCCAAAATATCATCGACTATTATGTGACGGGGTATCAAATCATTTACACGGCTCTTCAAGAACGCTTTCTGCTCTTCTTCCGTCATGGAAGCACTCTCTTCAAGCAATGCGGCAAAAGTGGGATAGTGAACATGCTCATTAAGACCTGCTTCTTCGGGATCGTATGCAAGGTAGCAGGCAGGATCTACAAAGTGGTTACCCAAAACCTTTACTTTCTTATCTTCTACCTTTACCGTAACACTGCGAACACCTGCATTTTCTATTTCAAGAGCTGCTTCACGAGAAATTACCTCACCCTCTGCAACGAGCAATTCACCCGTCTTTGGAGCAATAACATTTTCAGCCGCAGTTTGTGTTGCAATACGTGCTGCCAGGGAAAGCTTTTTGTTGAACTTATATCTTCCAACCCGTGCAAGGTCATAACGCTTGTCAAAGAAAAGAGAATTGAGAAGATTTCGTGCACTGTCCTCTGTGGGAGGCTCGCCGGGACGCTGACGCTTGTATATCTCGATAAGGCCGTCTGCAACAGTCTTTGTCGTATCCTTTTCAAGCGTAGCAAGCAAACGCTCATCTTCACCGAGAACATCGATTATTTCTGCATTCGTTCCAAGGCCCAATGCACGGAGAAGCGTTGTTATATAAAGCTTACGCTGTCTGTCTATTTTTACGTAAAGTATATCGTTGCTGTCCGTCTCGTATTCAAGCCATGCACCGCGATTGGGAATGACCTGTGCCGAGAAAAGAGATTTGCCGATCTTATCTATGGTCTTTGCATAGTAAGCACCGGGCGAACGAACGAGCTGACTTACGATTACACGTTCAGCACCATTTATAATGAAAGTACCCTGCTCTGTCATAAGCGGGAAGTCGCCCATGAAAACAGGCTGTTCCTTAACTTCTCCCGTTTCCTTATTTATAAGGCGAACCGTAACACGCAAAGGTGCACAGTAATTAACATCACGCTCTTTGCACTCTTCTACGGGATATTTTGGATGATCAAAATCGATACTATAATCAACAAACTCCAATACGAGCTTGTCGGAATAATCGACTATGGGAGAAATGTCATTAAGAACTTCTTTTAAATCCTCGGTCACGAAACGCTGATATGAATTCTTTTGAACCTCTATCAAATCCGGCATATCGAGAACTTCTTCTATTCTCGAAAAGCTCTTGCGTTTTTTCTTTCCAAACTGGACATCATGCACCATCGCGTTCACTCCTAACTTACTTTTGCCTTATTCGGTTATTTTTACTTGCCTACATTGCCTTTTTTCAAAGCTTTTTAAACAAAAAACATACTCTGACGCGGCAATGGCATTCCTGCTAAAGCGGCATTTAACCGCATGATAGCATGGTAACGCATTAAAGCAGTATATCATTGCTTGTCAAGTATGTCAATGGAAAATTTACAATTAAATTTTTATTTTTGTACTTTCTTTTATTTATTTTTCCTCTTTTCTTCCGTTTCTTATATCCTGTCAGCTTACTTTTGCAAATATCATTCTTCCCGCCGATGTCTGCAATACACTCGTTACCGTAACGTATACCTTTTCACCGACTTTACCGTTTCCGCCGTCTACAACAATCATTGTTCCATCCTCAAGATAAGCAACGCCCTGATTAGCTTCCTTGCCCTCTTTGCTTATTATGACTTCAAGCTCCTCACCTGCTATCAATACGGGTTTGACGGCATTTGATACATCGTTTATATTGAGCACTGCGACCTTCTGAACACTTGCCGCTTTATTAAGATTGTAGTCATTTGTAATTATGACACCGTCATTCTCTACCGCAAAGCGTATAAGTTTCATATCCACTTCGTCTATATCGTCATAATCTATATCCACAACTTTTATATTTATTCTCGGATCATTCTGCATGTCGCTTATAAGGTCAAGACCTCTTCTGCCTCTGTTGCGTTTGAGCATATCGGCGTTATCAGCAATATGACGCAATTCATCAACAATAAACGAAGGAACTATCATGCCGCCCTCGATTATTCCCGTTTTTGCAACATCAACTATTCTTCCGTCGATTATTGCGGAAGTATCGAGAATCTTCATGCGTGCTGTTTTAGGATTTTTAGCCGTTTTTTCGCGGTTTCGTTTGAAAATAGGCGGCGTATTTATCTCGCCTCGGCGTTTCATTACTATATGCCAACCCATATAACCGAGTATAAGATAAAGTGCTATATTAAGAATGAGCTGTGCAGGCCAATATTCAATGGAACGGGTAATTCCCGTAAGTAAATATGCCACGACAAGCCCTAAAAGCGTGCCTGCAACGGCAAAGAAGATATCGGATAAAGACATTCCCGACATCTTTTTTTCTATCTTATCACCTAATTTAAGACAACTGTTTATTATTCCCGGTGCCAATAAGAAGAACACCGTTCCGACTATTAAAGCGGAAAAAACATGAATCAAAATAACTACCCACGGCAGGAATATTTGACCCAATCCGTTATATCCGCTGTTTGTTACAAGTGTATTTATACCGTCTACGACCGCCATTGCAAGAGCGGCTCCGAGAAGCGTTATTACGCATCTGGCAATTTTCCTTGCCAAGATATCACCTCTTATATTAAACTGCAGCTTTTATTTAAGTGCAGCATTCTTTTTCTCATCATATTTTGCTCTGTACTCATTGTAATCGCTACCGCTTGCCGCTGCCAATTCGGCAAAAAGCACTTGAGTTGCCGTCATAAGCATTTTACGTTCACCCGAACTCAAGCCCTTTTCGGCATCACGTTTACGCAGACATTTTACGACATCTGCAACGGCATATATATCGCCCTGACGCATTTTTTCGTAATTGTCACGGTATCGCTGATTCCAATTGTCACTTTCCTCGCAAGGCTCTCCCTTTAAAAATTCAAGAACCTTTTCACACTCGGACGCATCCACAGTATAACGAAGGCCTACCTTCTCTGCCGTAGCAACCGGTACCATTGCAGACATACGTCCAACCAAAAAACGCAGTACATAGTATTTTGCCTGCTCGCCCAAAACGACCTTGTCTTCAATTCCCTCTATTATTCCAACGCCATGCATCGGATAACAAACCTGATCGCCTATCTTAAACACGTCCTGCTCCTTTTCTGCAAACACGTCATGGAGAGCACACCTCTCCATCGATAATTATAAGACCGGGAAAGGCTTTTTGTCAATAAATCGAATTTATAAATAAAAAATGAACCGCAACGTATAGTGCAGTTCATTACGTATTGCCTTTTAAACTTATTCCTGTTCATCCGCCTGCTCACGTACATAATCAAGTGCCGCCCAAAGCTGTGCATCATCATCCTGCTCAAGCTCGCTTATGGCTACGCCCTGCATGGATTCGGGAAGTTCAACCTCTATATCGGGGACTACGCCCACGCCGTGTATGCTTTCTCCGTTTGGTTTAAGATAACCCGATGTTGTTATTTTAAGCCATGAACCGTCCGCATCAAGCTTGAAGGTAGTTTGAACTATACCTTTTCCGTATGTAGTCATTCCCACAACTACACCTCTTTCGTTATCCTGCACTGCACCTGCCAAAATTTCACTTGCCGAAGCGGAATTTTCATTTACGATTATGGCAATGGGAACCTGAACACCCTTTCCGCTTCCCGTATACACAACATCCTCCTGCTCTGTTTTTCCTTGGATTGTGACTATTTTGCAGTCTCCGAGCAATGTATCTGCAACGTCAACCACCGTATCAAGTGAGCCGCCGGGATTGTTTCTTAAATCGATTACCAAAGAACGCATTCCTCTGTCGGTAAGATATTTTATTGCTTCTGAAAATTCTTCTTTGCAATTTCCCGTGAACATATCTATCCTTATATAACCCGTAGCCTCGTTAAAGAGAGCATAATGTACACGCTTTATATTTACGTTTCTGCATTCTACATCAAATTCGAGCATTTCTCCGTTCCTATTGAGCTGTACCTTGAGTATGCTTCCTATTTCGCCGTTCATAAGTGACGAAAGCTCGGAAATCGTCATGTTTTTTACGGAAACGGAATTTACGCTTACGATTATATCGCCCGTTTTTATTCCTGCTTCTTCAGCACTGTTGCCTTCGTAAACATCAAGCACCTGTGCACCGCTATTGTCGGGCTGTGCCACAAGCATTCCCACGCCGCTGTACTCACCGTTTAAGCTTGACAGGTATTCCTCATATTCTTGCTGAGTATAATATCTTGCATATTTATCATCCAGTGATGAAACTATCCCTCTTGCGGCATTTGCTATCATTTCTTCATGCGTAGGCAATGTGCCGTAATATTCTGCATCTACTTGTTCCATTACATCACGGATAACAAAAAGCTCCGAAAGCTTGGAATATTCCTCAGCCGTAAGCGTTACCGTATCGGTTCGTGACGCATTAACTGCAAGCACCGTTATTCCCGCTGTCAAGCATGCCGTTATTAAAATTATCAATAAAATCCGAAATATGCTTTTTTTGTTTAAATCCATGCTGTATGCCTCCGAAAATTAAGACTCCTTCTCATTCTATTATCGCAATAAAGGCAAATATTCTTCTTTATGTTTTTTAATATTCTTCAGCCGTTTTTATCGGCGGTTATCACTTGTGAACCGATATAATTAAAGTTGTATTCCATAAGTTCTTGTATCTCCGCCATGCTTTTTCCTTCAAGCGAAGGATGCGATTCGTTTTTTACAACGCTTGTACCGTCAATATAGCACCCCGGAGTTGCATTTAGTGCATCACTGTATTTATCGTGCCATTTCTGAGCCTTTTTAGCTGTCTCAAATTTATATACATGGTCGCATGAAATAAGTTTATCATCTTCAAAATAGAATTTTATGTAGAACTCGAAGCCGTGATTTTTCATTGCGTTATCCGGCTTGAACTGTGCTTCCAAAAGCACATCATATTCTATTTTGTCAAGCGTTCCCTCGGAAAAAGTAAGAAGCACTCTCGGATCAACCGTGCAGGCAAGAAACAAAAAACATATAAACAGCAACATAAGCGTCAAAACCGTTTTTTTCATCTGCACAACCTCCGTTTCATTGCTTTTCTCGCCGCTTTCTGCAATATATCAAAAATATGTTAATTCGTCAACGATACCGCTTACACCGTATCTTTTATGTTGTATACTCTTTATGCGGCATAAAATAGCCGTTCTGCAGGAATTTACAGGGATTTTGGGGTAAATATGAGCTCATTGTCTAAAAAGAAATCACTTCTTCCTATATTGCTGTTTATCGCAATAATAGGAACATTGCTTATAATATTCAGAAACGAAGTTATTCAGCTTTTTTCGGTAATCATAAATACAACCATGACCAATGAAGAAAAAAGAGAAGCCCTGTCGCTTATTTTCGGTATACGGGGTGCTGTTGTGCTTGCCGCATTCTCCTCGCTTCAGATAATAATACCCGTATTCCCTGCCGAACCGCTTCAGGTAATCGCAGGTATAGGCTACGGTTTTGTAAAAGCTTTCATTATATGCATGGCAGGTGTATTTATTGGTAACACAATTGTTTTCCTGCTTTCGGGAATATTAGGTGAAAAACTGCAAAAATACATTCACACGCATATAGACATCGACTTTTCATCGGCAAAAGCACAAAACAAGCTTTTTCTGATAATATTCCTGCTCTATCTGCTTCCTGCAATTCCCTACGGAATGATATGTTTTCTTTCTGCATCGGCAGGAATAAAATATCCTAAATACCTGTTTTTCACGTTTTTAAGCTCAATCCCCTCGGTGTGCATCGGAATAGCACTCGGCTCACTTACAATCGGCATAGGCATATACACAGGTCTTGCTACACTTTTACTGCTGATTGTATTCATTGTATTCGTCTACAAAAAACGTGATAAATTTGCCGCCGCAATAAATCGGCTTGTTCAGCCCTATTCAACGGCGACAAAAGTTAAACGCCCCAACGGATTTGTATATTCTCTTGCGGCGGCTGTATGCACCGTTCTTTTCGGCTCTAAAATCAAAATAAAACTCCACAACCGCATAAAATTGCCGGATAATGAAGCGTGCATAGTCATAGGCAATCACCCGTCATTTCTTGATTGGTACTATACTGCTCTCCCTTTCTATCCAAAAAAGCTCAACTTTATAACGGCTCGCTATTACTTTTTCCGCCGTGAGCTTGCATTCTTGCTTCGCAATGCCGGCTGTATGCCGAAATCCATGTTTTCTCCCGACTTTGAATCCGCCAAAAACATGATTAGTGTACTGCGTAATAAATGGCATCTTGCACTTTTGCCCGAAGCACAGCTTTCAACCGTGGGCAGATTCGAGAGCATCCATCAGCCCACAATAGATTTTATAAAAAGCTCGTCACTGCCCGTGTATGCCGTGCAAATAAACGGTGCATATCTTGCAAAGCCCAAGGCAGGAAAGGGAATACGAAAAGGTGCTGTTGTTGAGATAAATGCCAAAAAGCTGTTTGAAAAAGGCGAAACTTCAAGCATGACCGCAAAGCAAGTCAGGGAATCTATTGAAAACGCATTATATTTCAACGATTTCGAGTGGCTGAAACAAAATCCTTCGGTACATTACAAATGCAAAACGCTTGCAGAAGGGCTTGAAAACATTCTTTACCTTTGCCCCGAGTGCAAAAAGGAAGCTTCTCTTACAGCAGGCGGAAATACCATATCCTGTTCCTGCGGTTTTTCGCTCACTCTTGACGACAGATACAATTTCACAGGCGAAAATGTTCCGTTCCGAAATCAGCAGGAATGGTATGATTATCAATTTGAAGTTCTGCAAAAAGAAGCTGAAAATACCGATTTTTCGTTATCGTCTCCCGTAACACTCCGCCGCCCGTCACATGACGGACGAAGCATCGTCGAAGAAACGGGCAAGGGCGTATGCACACTGAATAAAGACGGGCTGTTATATAAGGGTACATCAAGCGGTGAAGAGATTGAACTTTTCTTCCCCATGGATAATGTTTACCGTCTGCTTTTCGGTGCAGGTGAGGACTTTGAGATTTACGACGGTTCCGATTATTATTCCTTTGTACCTCAAGAGCCCAAGCTTGCGGTCAAATGGTATATTGCAAGCATTATACTGCACAGAAACCACAAAAATAACAAAACCAAAGAATAAAAACGGAGTTAAAAATCATGGAAAAAGCAAAAAATCCCGTAAATATAAATTTAAGGTCATTCATATTGGTAATGACGGTTCTTCTTGTTATGATGATCGCCTCAGGATTAAGCACATATTTTCTGCCTCAAGGCTCATACTCATTTGATGAGCAGGAGCAACTTATCCCCGACACATATGTTCAATCCGAAATAAAGCCCTACCCTGTTTGGAAATGGTTTTTGGCACCCGTGCTTGTTTTCGGCTCATCGGACGCATTGAACATAATAATGGTTTCGCTTTTTCTCCTTACCATATCGGGCTTCTTTGCAGTAATGCAAAACACAAACGGTATAAAAATAATCGTTGAAAAGCTTGTGGCTCGTTTTTCAACAAGAAAAACGGCAATCATATGCCTTACGACGCTTATATTCATGCTTTTCGGTTCTTTTTTCGGAATGTTTGAAGAGCTTATTGCCCTCCTCCCCATCATGATAATAATATCTCTTTCGTTGGGTTTTGATACCATGACAGGCTTGGGTATGTGTGTTCTGGCCTCTTGTTTCGGTTTTGCCGCCGCAATAACAAATCCGTTTTCGGTGGGCGTTGCTTCCGATATTATGCAGGTTGACGCTTTAAGCGGAGTATGGCTTCGAATAACATTCTTTGCACTTACTTATGCAATACTCTGCTGCTTCCTCGTAAGATATGCACGACGAATTGAAAAAAATCCAAAGCTGTCACTCACATATGAAAACGATATTCAAAAACTCAAGGAGCTTACTCTCGACATATCAAACACAAAAGACAGCGGCAGAATCACAAAGATTTACATTGTATTCTTTTTGGTGCTGATAGCCGCCTTAATTCTTATATATATGTTTGCGGCAAGCTACTCAATCCCCATGCTTATACTTTGCTTTTTAGCAGGAAGTCTTGTTTCGGGCACACTCATAACACATAAATTTTCACTCACATTTAAATGGTTTTTGAGCGGTGTTTCCTCCATGCTTCCCGCAATAGTCATGATAGCTTTTGCCTCGTCGGTAAAATTCATAATGACCGACGGCGGTGTTCTTTATTCAATAGTTCATGCTGCAATAGAGCTTTTGTCGGATATGTCACCGTTTGCAAGTATTCTCATACTGTACGCACTTGTACTTTTTGTGCAGCTTTTCATAGGCTCTGCATCTGCAAAAGCAATGCTGATAATGCCTATAATCGCACCTGTTTGCTCAATGATAGGCATATCAAAGGAGCTTGCAATACTTGCGTTTTTATTCGGTGACGGTTTCACAAATGTACTCTTCCCTACAAATGCAGTTTTGCTGATAAGTCTTTCAATGGCAAATGTAAGCTACGGAAAATGGTTTAAGCACACCGCACTGCTTCAGCTTATAATTCTTTTATTAACGTCACTCGTACTTGTTGTAGGTGTTGCAATAGGTTATTAAGCAGCAAAAATCCGCACAACTGCTATTGAGGCAATAATCATAAAAATCAGCATAAAAAACTGCCCGAACTTTCTTCGAGCAGTTACTTTTTTAAGTTTTTATCAGGACTGGAAGTATTATCAGGACTGGAAGTATGAAGGCGAACCTGAAGGTGCATGATAGCACAGGAAGTCATCATTACCTTCCTGATACCAAATCCAACATTCGGTGTTTTCAGCTATGAAAACTTTAATTCCTGTGCCCGGCATATAATCTTCTATCGTTTCGCAACTATACGGCTGTGAATAGTTCATCAAACCCTCGCAGCCTGCTGCTATTCTATCACTCAATCTAAAATTTTCGGTCAACATTACAGGAGCTGTATACGCTTTCTTCATGCCCTTCCGCCTTTCTAAATATCTAACATTATGATACATAACAGAAAAGATACCTGTGCATTCAGCATAGATAGTAATGTCATTATACCGCTATCAGTACATGATTGCAACACATTTTTTTGCTATTTTTATGCCTTTTCATTATGATTTTGTAAGTTTATAAGCATTTGCCATTATCTGTACTTTTAGCTGAAACTATTTTCCTGCAACCGCAAGTGTTTTTATAAGCAACGATGGGCTTCCCACATTTGAGCCCTGCGGAATGGAGAATTTAACATCATTACCCACCCGGATTATATTTTTCAAAAGCTCCAAAAAGGTTCCGCTCACGGTTATTCTGTCTATAGGCTTTACTTTTTTTCCGTCTTTTATAAGGTGGCCTTTCGCAAGCAACGAAAACTCGCCCGATACGGTATTAACACCTGCGTGCGTGCCCGATATTTCGGTTATCATAATGCCGTCTCCCATATGTGATAAAAGTTCAGCCAAGCTTTTTTCGCCCTGCTGTATGTAAAAATTTGTCGGCATTATTGCGGTCGGTGAAAATACACTGCTTCGTCCTGCGTTGCCCGTGGATTGTTTTCCTGCTTTATACGCAGTTTTCAAATCATACAAGAGCGTTTTTAATACACCGTTTTCCACTACCTCGGTTTTGTTTGAAGGAACACCCTCCGCATCAAAAGCCCTCGGTGCATATTCATGGAACGGATCGTCCGTTATGCTTACAACCTCGGAGCCTATTTTTTCGCCCTCACGGTTTTTCAGCAGTGAAAGTCCTTTTTGTGCCGCATCTGCCGAAAACATATCAACAAATGCTTCCAAAAGTGATGCCGCCGCATCGTTTCTGAAAACAACGCTGTATTCTCCGCTTTCAACGGGCTCTGCACCGATAAACTCTTTTGCCTCAGCTACCGCTTCATCGGCACAGGAATTTATGTCCCAAGCCTCTTTTCCTCTTTTGAAAGCAAAACCGTCCCTTGCTTCTTCACCCTCGTTTACTGCCGCATTCACATATATGAGTGCTTCCTTTTCAACGCTGTCCGCACAAAGTCCCAAAGTATTTCTTATATGCACGCTCTGTTCATTCACGGCAACATTGCACATCATTACTCTTGCACCCCGGGAATTTACACGCTTTTCCATGTCAAATGCAAGCTTTATTCTTTCACTCTCGCTCATGTCAAACAGCGGACTTTTTTCCTGTTCTACGCTTTCATACTCGCAAAAGCCCTGCATGGGGCGAACATCGGTATTTTCAACCGAGAGTGCGTTATCTATGGCATGCTCCACAAGTGCCTGTGCATTATCTATACTTTCCGTGCAGGCATAACCGTCCTTACCGTCATACTTAACACGGAGGTTAAGTGCATATGTGCGGCTTACACTGTATGTGTCAAGCTCATTATCAAGCACGCCTGCATCAAAGGCATCGCCCACAACATAGTATGCTTCACAAGCTTCACAGCCTTTTTTAAGTGCGATTTCAAAAAGCTCGTTTACATAATTCTCGATCACCATTGCACCTTACCCTTTCCGCCTACCGTGAGCGATTGCACTCTTATCGGCGGCTGTCCCACATTAGTAGGCACACTGCCCGAAACAGAGCCGCACATACCCTGACCGAACCACATTTTTTGACCTATCCTGTCTATCTGCATCAATACGTCCGCACCCTTTCCTACAAGTGTTGCACCTCTTAGCGGTGACTGTATTTTTCCGTCCTTGACCAAATAGCCTTCCATTACCGCAAAATTAAATTCGCCCGTAAGCGGATTCACACTGCCGCCGCCCATTTTCTTTGCATATAAGCCATTGCCCATCGTGCGTATCATTTCATCAAAATCATCATTGCCTTCTGCAAAGAATGTATTTGTCATTCGCGACGTGGGAGCATACATGTAATTCTGTCTGCGTGCACTTCCCGTTATCGGGTGATTCATAAGCCTTGAGCCCAATATATCCACCAAATAAGTTTTCAATATTCCGTTTTCGATAAGTACATTTCTTTGACTTCTGTTTCCCTCATCGTCATAGAGTATTGAACCCCATTCACCGACAAGAGTACCGTCATCTATTGCCGTTACTATATCGCTTGCAATCTTTTCGCCCATCTTGCCGCAAAACTCCGAATTTCCTTTTGCAACACTTGTTGCTTCAAGCGAATGCACGCACGCTTCATGGAGTATGACTCCGCCAAAGCCGCCGTCTATAACCACAGGTACACAGCCCGACGGGCAGTCGGTAGCGGTAAGCATTGTCATTGCGGTTTTTGCCGCCGCTTTTCCTGCTTCATATGCATCTATTTGTTTATATGCTTCAAATCCCAAACCCATTCCCGGGCTCTCCGAGCCTGTTTGTATCTCGCCGTTATCGCTTGCTACCGCACTTATTGCGATTCTTGTTCTGAATCGTCTGTCATGCGACCGGATACCGCTGCTTGAACAAACAAAAACCCTTTTATCCGTATCCGTATACGATGCACGCACCTGCGTGATTAAAGGTGAAACCTCTTTTGCCGCACAGCTTCCCGTTTTTATAAGCTCGATACGCTCTTTGTTTTTAACTTCAGAAAACGGTATTTCAGGCTCAAAAGGCTTTTCACGACCTGCACCGTCAAATACTCTTGACGAAAAATGTTTATCTTCACTTTTTAATGCCGCTGCCGCCGCTCTTGCTGTTTTTATGAGTGATTCTTCGCTTGTATCCGCAGTATAAGCATACGCACTTCTGCCGTTTAAAAGCACACGCACGCCTGCTCCGTGTCTGCGTGAATAAAGAGCATCTTCCACCTTCATATCGGTCATGGATATTACATTATTTTCGGCATCCTCCATATACAGCTCGGAATAATCACCGCCCGTCTCCAATGCGGCATCAAGCACCTTATTCGCCAAAGCTTCACTTATCATCGGATACTCCCTTTCTTTTCATATGATTCGCCAGAATCTTTGCTTCGTTTCCCATTTCGCTCGGAATATAATACTTTTTCCCTTTAACGGACGGAGGCATATATTCCTGTTCCACAAAATGTCCGGGATAATCATGCGGATATTTATATCCCTTGCCGTGACCGAGCTTATCCGCACCGCTAAAATGCGTGTCTCGAAGATGCACGGGGACGGGCTCATCCGCAATTCTTTCTGCATCTGCAAAAGCCGAATCAACCGCACATACCACCGAGTTCGATTTCGGGCTTTCGCAGATAAATATTATTGTTTGTGCTATTGAAAGCCTTGCTTCCGGCATACCTATGCTTTCCAGTGCTTTCATTGCACTCACCGCCTGCACCATGGCATGAGGATTTGCAAGTCCCACATCCTCAGATGCATGAGCTATAAGTCTTCTTACTATTATACGCGGATCCACACCTGCATATATCATTCTTGCAAACCATGCAAGTGCGGCATCGGAATCGCTCCCCCTAAGGCTCTTGCAAAACGCCGACAGCATATCGTAATATTGCTGTTCATCACAGCGTTGAATCTTCCGCTGTGCCGATTCTGCCGCAACTTCTTTTGTTATATGTATAACGCCTTTTTCCATCGGCGTTGTCAAAACTGCAAGCTCTATTGCATTAAGTGCATTTCTTGCATCACCGTTTGCAAGGTTTGCAATAAGCTCAACGGCATCATCGTCCACCTTGGTTTTATAATGCCCCAAGCCTCGTTCTTTATCCGTTAAAGCATTTAGTATCGCCTGCTTAACTTCACCTGTATTGAGCGGATAAAACTGAAATACTCTGCATCTTGACACAATAGCTCCCGTCATTGCAATCATCGGATTTTCCGTTGTCGAGCCGATGAATTTCAAAACACCGCTTTCAAGTGCAGGCAATATACTGTCTGACTGCGATTTTGACCACCTGTGACACTCATCAAGCAGTAAGTATGTACTTTGTCCGTAAAGCTTTAAATGCGTCTGTGCTTCGTCAATTATATCGCGAACCTCTTTTACTCCTGCCGAAACAGCATTAAGCTTTACAAAGCGTGAATTTGTTGTATTTGCAATCAATGACGCAAGCGTAGTTTTTCCGCAACCCGGAGGTCCGAAAAATATCGAGCTTTGCAATGTATCTGTTTCTATCGCACGACGCAAAAGCCGACCTTTACCCACGATGTGTGCTTGACCTATAAACTCGTCAAGCACTCGCGGACGCATACGGTCGGCAAGAGGTGCTTTTTTTACTGTGTTTTGTTCAAAAAGATCCATTTATTCTTTCATATCTCTTATGAGATCATCCATTGTAAGCTGCTGCATGAGATTCATGTTGAGCATACGGTGGGGTGCATCGCTGAACATATTGCTCATGGGGAGCTTATCATGTATATGTCTTACTGCTTCTGCAAAAAGCGGAGCAGCAGAAATTATCTTTATCTTCTTAGGTGCAAGCTCTGCTATTGCAGGGCAGTTTACTGTATCGGTTGAAACAAGAAGCTTTATGGGACTTTCTTCAATACGTTTTATTCCTTTTTCTCTTAAAACCACGTGTGAAAGGAATGCGTAAATATCCTTTGCACCTTTTTTCTTCAAGCCTTCTGCAACATCTGCAAGAGTGCCGCCGGAAATTGTAAAGTCATCTATAACAAGGCAGTTCTTTCCCTTAACATCGCCTATAATTTCAAGAACCTTTGCATTTTCATCATGACCGGAACGCATCTTATCACCTATTGCAACCGAACAACCGAGCTCGTCCGCAAATGCACGTGCTCTCTTTGCACTGCCGGAGTCGGGAGAAACAACGACTAAGTCCTCATTTACTATACCGAGATGATGTGCATACTCACTCAAGATGCCCTGAGCATAGAGATGATCGAGCGGCTTTTTGAAGAAGCCCTGTATCTGTGCTGCGTGAAGATCCATGGTAAGTATTCTGTCCGCACCTGCAAGCTCTATGCACTCTGCACAAACTCTTGCACGGATAGAAACACGGGGCTCGTCCTTTTTATCACCCTTTGCATAGCCAAAGTAGGGAATTATAGCTGTTACGGAGTTTGCACTTGCACGCTTGAATGCATCAAGGAAGAACAAAAGCTCAACAAACTCATCATTGGAATTAAGACCTATTGTTTGCACAAAATAAACGTCTTTATCACGAATACTTTCATTTATGCGAACAAAAGTATTACCTTCTGAAAAATTGATGGTTTCGCTGTCACCGAGCGTGCTGCCCAGGTAATTACACATACGCTGTGCAAAGCCCTTGCTTGCACTGCCTGCAAATATTTTAACTGTTCCGCTTCCTTCGAACATAGAAAAGCCCTCCCAAAAAACATTCTCGGTCTATTATAGTATCAGTTGCAAACTTTTGCAAGACAGGCAATTGTAAAATTCGACAATAAAAAAAGAAAACGGATAATGCCGTTTTCAGTATTTTTTGTTTTTATTTTGCTTTGTCATCATTTGAACATTCTTCAACTATATACGGCGGACGCTTTCTCGTTGCATCGAACATACGCCACAAATATTCGCCTATTATGCCCAAGGATATCAACACCATACCAAATCCGGCAAGCATTATAAGTGCAAGAGCCGTATAACCGCTTACATCGATATTTCCCGTAAGTCTTGATATGAGTATGATTATTGCCCACACCAATGAAGCAAGAAACATTACAAAGCCCACTGATGATATAAACTGTATCGGAAAATATGAGAATCCGAAAAGCGAGTCCATGAACAGCTTTATTTTCTTTTTAAGCGTCCATCTTGATTTTCCTATCTCACGCTTTAATCGAACATAGCCTATTTCCTTTGTTCTAAATCCGCTCCAAAGTATCTGTCCCATCAGCGTGGTATTTTTTTCTTCCATCATATTGAGGACATTTATCACCTTACGGTCAATAAGGAAACAGTCAAAACCGCCTTTAGGCATATTTTTAAGTGCAAAACGCCTCACAACGCCGTAATAAGCGTTTGCGAACAGCTTTTGGAAGAATCCCTCCTCTCTGTCCTCTCGAACCGCTAAAACGACATTATAGCCGTTTTTGTATTCATCAAGCATTGTAAGTATCATCTCGGACGGTTCTTGCAAGTCTGCGGCTTTCATAGCGGCACAATCACCCTTACAGTGTGCAAGGCCTGCCAATATAGCCGCATGGGAGCCGAAATTGCGGGAAAGATGCACTGTAGTGATTTTTTCATCTTTCTTTGCAAGCTCCTTCATAACAGCATAGGAATTATCTCCCGAGCCGTCATCAACAAGAACAAGCTCATAATCAAAGCCATAGACTTCAAGCTTGGAAAATACTTTTTCCTTTAAATCGTCATATAAAGGGTTGAGATTTCCTTCGTTGTAATATACGGGAATTACAATGGACAAAGTTTTCATTTTACTATGCCTATCTCCTTATAATATTCCTGCTTATCCCTTATGTACTCCTGTGCATCATACGGCTCATTTGAGAGTACCAGCAGCACCGAATCCGATGAAAACTCATACATATCCTTCCAAAGCATTTTCGGTACATACAAGCCTATATTAGGCGTGTTGAGTTCATATACTTCCTCTCTGTCACCGTAGTCCACATTGACCTTTGATGAACCGCTGAGGTTTATAAGCACAAATTCACTCTTGCGATTTGAATGCTGACCGCGTACAACATCGCCCTTGGTACCGTATATATAAAATACACGTTTTATGTCAAACGGTATCTCTTTCCCGTTTTCGATTGCCACGAGATAGCCGTTTTCATCTCCTCGCTGAACAAATTCAACAAGTTTCGCCTGCTCAATCATCTGTTCCCTCCGAAAATATTCCGTAATAACAAAGACTTTTTCTTCCGTTTACAGTGTTTATATGATTTTTAGCACAGCCCTCATAAGAGAAGCCGCTCTTCTCATAAAAACGCCTTGCACGCAAATTATCTTCGTATACATTGAGATATACCTTTTTAAGCCCCAATTCGCAGAATGCAATTTTTAAAATCTCATCGGTACCGAACTTTGCCGCACCCGTGCCGCGTGCACATTCACGCATTGAAATGGCATACTCGGCATTCTCGTCACCAAAATCTATATTCTTCAAGCTCACCGTTCCGAGATACTCATCGTTATCATCGCATATCGCATAATGCCGTGTTGTGTCGCTGTACGAATTTGCAATAAATTTAAGCACCGTTTCCGTGTTCATGCTGTCGGGATTAAACCTGAAATTCTTGGTTGCGTCCTTTGCTTTTATCCATTCAAGCATAAATGGTGCATCTTTTTCACAAAGCTTACGAAGTTTCATATATCAGCCCTCAAATGCATTCAACGCATCTATAACATACTGCTGCTCGTCATCAGTCATACCGTTATACATGGGAAGCGATAAAACTTCATTTGCATAACGCTCCGTTATTTCGAAATCGCCTTCTTTATAGCCCAAATACGCATATGCCTCTGAAAGATGAGGCGGTATGGGATAATGTATAAGTGTTCCTATGCCCTTTGACGCAAGATACTTCATAAGTTCGTCACGCTTATCCGTGCGTACAACAAATTGATGCCATACAGTGCTTGCACCTTCACGCACAGTGGGAAGAATAAGCTTATCATTATTTATTCCGTTGAGATACTTTGATGCTATTTCTTCTCGCTCGGCATTGAGTGAATCAAGATGCTTAAGCTTCACACGCAAAAGCCCTGCCTGAAGCTCATCAAGACGTGAATTAACGCCCACGACCATGTTATGATATCTTACTTCGCTTCCGTAATTGCGATATATTTTAAAAAGCTTATAAAGCTCCTCATTATCCGTTGTTATCGCACCGCCATCACCAAAACAGCCGAGATTCTTTGACGGATAAAAGCTGAAGCACGATATATCGCAATAGTGATTTGTAAGTGTGCCGTTAAACCTTGAACCGTGCGACTGTGCACAGTCCTCCACAAGATACAAGCCGTATTTTTTGCATATTTCGCTTATTTTATCGAGCTTGCAGGCTTGTCCGTAAAGATTTACAGTCAACACAGCTTTTGTATTTGAGCTTATTTTCTCTTCTATAACATCCGGGCTTATATTGTAAAATTCATCGGGCTCAACAAAAACAGGCGTTGCCCCTGCCATTGTAATGCCCATTACGCTTGCTATATATGTATTGGCAGGTACTATAACTTCGTCACCCTTGCCTATATTTAAAACACGGAAAGCCAGATAAAGTGCATCCAATCCGCTTGCCAGACCAACGCAATATTTTGCACCGAGGTATGCAGCAAATTCTTCTTCAAAAGCTTTCACTTCATTTCCGAGAATATACCAACCGCTTCTTAAAACTTCAAGTGCCTTATTTTCATATTCTTCTTTAAACATTTCAAATTGCCTGAGCAAATTTCCCTGCTTAATGTCCATGTGTAAACCTCACGATAAAATTACATATATAGAGTATAGTATCACAGCAATCAATAAAATACAATCTTTTGCCGACGGCAGTTATAAAAAATGAGACACGAAAATTCCGTGCCTCATCATACTCAACTACTTAATCAATCTTCCTTCTTCGAAAGAACCAATACTGCTGTTGCAAGAGCCGCAAATACCAACATTGCAGCTACTACAGTTGCAATCTGTGTGCTGCCCGTCTTAGGTACACTGGGCTTCTCTGTGGGTGCAACAGTGGGTTCAACAGTTGTTTCGGGTTCTTCCGTTGCTTCGGGCTCTACCGTTGCTTCGGGTTCTACCGTTGCTTCGGGCTCTACCGTTGCTTCGGGCTCTACCGTCGTTTCGGGTTCTACCGTCGTTTCGGGTTCTACCGTTGTTTCAGGTGCTTCGTTTACTGTAACATTAGCCGATGAAGTTGAAAAGGTAATGTCCGTTCCCTCATCCGTTGTTTCATCAACCAAGAAGCTCTTATCTTCAGCTACTGCAATTGTTCCTGATGCTTTGACTTTGAGATCAAACTTTACGATTTCATTAGCATCAGCCTTTATGGGCTCAAGTACATCAACAAAGTTTACAAAAACCTCTGAGCCGCCGTTTCTGAATGCTGTACCTGCTGTTGTGTTGCTATTCTTCTCAAGACAATACTCGGGATTACCGACCGCTTCAAATGCATCCGTGTCGATCGGAATAACGAGTTCAAGGGTGTTAATGTTTGCAGCACACTTTGTAAAAGCTACTGTTACGGTTATTGTTTCACCTACTGCAGGTGTTTCGTTGTTTACGCTAACCGCGATAGTTGCTTCATCGGCCGCAAAAGCAAACATGGGCACTGCTGCACAAAGAATGAGCACGAGCACTAAGAACATGGGTAAAAATTTCTTCATTGCTTTTCCTCCAATGGTAATTTTATTCGGTCACAAAAATGAACAATCTGTGACCACTACCGTCATTATAACGCGTGTTTTTGGATAGGGCAAGCATAATTTTTCAGGTTTTTTCTCCGATTTTTCCCTGTATTTCTAAGGTTTTTTCAAAATACACACTATAATGTATATGCATAAATATAAGTGTGGCATATCTTGGGATGTGAAAATAAATAAAACACGGAAAATTTTCCGTGTTTTATTTTTATTTTTTAGTTTTTGACCAATCTGTTAATCTTCCTTCTTTGAAAGAACTGCTGTTGTTGTTGCAAGAGCTGCAAGTACGAGCATACCAGCTATGATAACTGCAAACTGTGTGCTGCCTGTCTTAGGTACATCGGGCTTTGCTGTTGCTTCAGGTGTGGGTCTGGGAGACTCGGTTGCCTCCGGTGTAGCAAGTTCCGTTCCGCAAACACTACAGAAGTTACTGTCTGCATCATTGGTTGCACCGCACTTATGACAAGTAATCGTTGTATCGGGTGTAGCTGTTACTTCAGGTGTTTCAGTTACTTCGGGAGTAGCAGTTACTTCGGGAGTAGCAGTTACTTCGGGAGTAGCAGTTACTTCAGGAGTTTCTGTTACTTCAGGTGTTTCAGTTACTTCGGGAGTAGCAGTTACTTCGGGAGTTTCCGTTACTTCGGGTGTTTCAGTTACTTCGGGTGTAGCTGTTACTTCGGGAGTTTCAGTTACTTCGGGTGTAGCTGTTACTTCGGGTTGGTCATCTTCGCCAATCTTAATCTTTACAGCCATTGTTGCGAAAGAAATGTCCTCGCCTGTTGTTTCATCTACCAAGAAGCTGTTTGCTTCATCAACAGCTATTCTGCCGGCCTTCTTAACCTTGAGCTGGAATGTCATTATTGTTGTGGAAGAAGCTGTAAGAGGTTCTGCAACATCAACGAAGTTAATAAATGCTTCACTGCCTTCTGCTCTGAATGCTGCACCGCCCGTTGTGTTTGTGTTCTTCTGCAAATCGTATGTGGGAGCTTCGCTTACTACTTCAAATGCTTCCGTATCAATGGGAACGATAAGTTCCAATGTGTTGATGTTTGCAGGGCATTTTGCAAATTCCACCGAAACCGTTACCGTCTGACCTTCTTCGACCATTGTATCATCGGATTTTACAACAATAACTGCTTCATATTCGTCCATGGGAGGCATTGTTTCTTCGGGTTCTTCTGTTTCAACAGGTTCATCTTCACCAATCTTTATCTTAGCTGAAACTGTACCGAATGAAATATCTTCACCTGCTGTTTCATCTACGAGGAAGCTGTCCGCCTTGCTGATGGCAATCTTTCCTGCGTCCTTAACCTTGAGCTGGAATGTCATGATTGATGTTGAAGAAGCCGTAAGAGGTTCTTCCACATCAACGAAGTTAATAAATGCTTCACTTCCGTCACCTCTGAATGCTGCACCGCCCGTTGTGTTTGCGTTCTTCTGCAAATCATATGTGGGAGCTTCGCTTACTACTTCAAATGCGTCCGTATCAATGGGAACGATAAGTTCCAATGTGTTGATGTTTGCAGGGCATTTCTCAAATGCAACCGTCACCGTGATTGTATCGCCGACCTGAACGGTTGTATCATCGGCTTTTACGGAAATTATTGCATCGAATGCATCAAAAGGAGGCATTGTTTCTTCGGGTTCTTCCGTTTCTTCTGCTGCAATTGTAACTTCCGCACTGTTTGCAGACCATGTAAGGTCTTCACTTGTTTCAGCGGACTCATATACTACAAAGCTATCATCACTGATTGTGATTGTGCCTGCTGCCTTAACTTTGAGCTGGAATGTCATGATTGTTGAAGAATCTGCTGACAAAGGCTCTGCTACATCGATGAAGTTTATGAAAGCTTCACTGTCATTAGCTCTGAAAGAAGTATCACCGATTGTATTTGTGTTCTTTTTAAGATCATAAGTGGGAGCATCTCCTACTACTTCAAATGCCTCTGTATCAAAGGGAACGATAAGTTCCATTGTGTTTATGTTTTCAGGGCACTTTTCAAAAGCTACAGTTACTGTGATTATATCACCGACTTGGGGAGCTGCGTTATCTACCGTAACTTTAAACTCTGCTTCTGCATCGGCAAGAGTAAGCATGGGGATTACTGCCGCACAAACAATAAGTGCAACAACGAGCAACATGGGTAAAATGCGTTTCATGGGTTTCCTCCGATTGTAATGATATTCAGTCAAATTATGAACAAACTTAAACCAATATATGAACATTCTATGACCGATATTGCTATTATAGCACCGAAGAAGGCATGCGGCAAGCATATTTTTATTATTTTTTTCCTGTTTTTCTAACCTTTTCGGTACTATCACATTATCATGGGGCTTACGCTTTAATAAACAGCATATATTGTTACAGCATAAAAAAGCACGGAAAAAATTCCGTGCTTTTTACATATATGTACTTAATTTCGATTAGTCTTCTTTCTTAGAAAGAACAGCTGTTGTTGTTGCAACTGCTGCAAGTACCAACATTGCAGCTACTACAACTGCCAACTGCGTGCTGCCTGTCTTGGGTGCTTCAGGAGCCGCTGTAGGTCTGGGCTCTGCTGTTGCTTCAGGCTCTGCTGTAGGTCTGGGCTG
>JAZNWT010000056.1:0-2305 GCA_045593465.1 Clostridia bacterium | reverse complement strand
TCCCATGCACTAAGGCATAAGCCCTCGGGACGGCTCCACCCGTTTGCAATAAAGACCTGCCCCTCCTTCATGTCACAGGCATGCTCTATCGGATTTTCATATTTTGCAATCAAATCGTCATGCCTTACTTTTTTCATTACGGTTATTTTTACTTTTTTCATCATTTCCCTCGCCTGTTTTCTATTTTCTGCTATATACTTATAAAAAACTTTAAGCCTTTACTGTCTTTATCATATCACGCTTGCCGATAAGTCTCAAAACAATCTGTCTGTTATACCTTTGAACAACAATGAACTGTGCGTCAAAAAGCATTGCAGCTACAGCTGTAATTAAAAAAGCAGGCAAACAGCCCCACAAAAGAGCGAACAATATGCTCAACACCGAAATAACTTCGTTTATCCAATGATCAAGCTCGGACTTGCACATTGTTGTTGCGATTTCATTCAAAGTCCTGCTGTTTACGTCGTATTTTTCGGGTTCAAAAGTGAGTACTTTTCTTTTCCACTTCTTCACTCCTAAAAGCTTATACAATCTTTTTTCAAAGCTTCTTTGCTTATAAAAAACATGGTTGTAATCTAATTTAAACAGTTTTGTTACCATGCCCATAAAAATCCGCACGGAAAAATGGTACAGTATCATAAATGACACGATACCAATCCACAAAATCACGCTGTTTTCGTAAAACCCAAAATAATATACAACAAAACAAGCAGTGCATAACAATGCCATAAATGCCATCACAGTATACATAAACATAGCCGGACCGCATAATTTGCTCTTTTTCATGTTCTCTCCCTTTCCATAAGATTGATTATACGCTCGTTCGATAGAAATTCAAATATAAAATAATATTTTCCTTTTTTTGCAAATGATTCCGTGGTATAATTATAAGCGAAAGGGTGGTGTCCATATGCGAATCGAAGAGTTTGGTAATGATAACGATAAAATTTTGATTATGCTTCATGGTGCATATTTTGTCCATACTTTTGGGCAGTTGTATCCTTTGAAAAGGTTCTTTCACATCATTGTTCCCCATATAATGGGATTCGGAAACGACACCGACAGAACTTTTGATGCGGATATATGTATAAAAGAACTTGCAGAATATATAAAGAGCCTTAACGCTCAAGTTTATATAATAGGCTTCTCACTCGGTGCACAGCTGGCATACAGGCTTGTATGCGAATATCCCGAGCTTTTTCACGGTGCAATGTTCATAAGTCCCCATCTTATAAAAGATAATTCAGATATAGAAACAGTTACCGAACAGAATTTGAAACTGCTTCGCTATTTAAAGAACAGAATCGTCTGCAATTTGGCATTACGCAAGTTCAAGATGCCCGGAAAAGCAAGACGAGAATTTGTTAAACAGATGCAATTCGTAAGTGAGCAAACAGTAATTAACTGCATTAACAACAACATCAGCTTCGACACAGTTCACGGCTTTGAAAACATTTCCGTACCCATGGTAGCAATTGCAGGGCAAAAAGAGGCCGCACAAATACAAGACAGTGTAAAACAGCTGGCAAAGCTCAACCCCAAATGCCGCACCGAAATATGGAAAAAGGCATCCCACAACATACCTTTCTGCTTTTCCGACAAGCTGCTTACACGCATTATCGTTAATGCCATGCCCATCAACTCATGATATAAAATTGACTCCATGTCAGATCTTGCTTTGCGGATATGCACTATGGTGTATTGCAAATTCCATCAGAAATCTATATAGCTGTTGAAAGCGTCAGCAAGGCTACGCTTTCGACATGGGTCGAGTTAATAAGGTTAATGTCATAGGTTGACGGAAACATATCAACTCCCCCTGTTGTCGGGAACATATCCATATTATACTGCCTCCTACTATAATAATCAAATCGTAAATCATTGTTCAGACCAACTAATAGATAAAAGTACTTATCTCTTTGAATACTTTAAAAGCAATATCCCTTTTATTACCAATAGCAAGAATGCCACAACCACTGCATATGCTTCTCGCGTCACTGCTAAAAACAACACCAGAAAAATACCCAGTAGCATTGATATTCCAGTCATGGCTAGGTTGTATTTTTCACTTCTAAATTTTGCCAACAGTAATTTTATTATTCCCAATATAACAAGTGACGCATACATAATCCAAAATAACAAATAATTCAATTCTGTCGTCTGCGTGTATGCCCAAAGGTTTACTGAATATATATATCCATTCACCATATTAGGATAAAGAGGCAAAGCTATCAGCATAAAAGAGCATACATCTATCATTCCAAATAATATGTCGCACATATTTTGCAAGTTTGCTTTATTTTCT
>JAZNWT010000055.1:0-20677 GCA_045593465.1 Clostridia bacterium | reverse complement strand
GGACGGGTGATATATCTTCGATATGATATACGCCGATGGAATATAAACGAAAAAAACTCCGCCTGCGGAGTTTTGACAGCAATTATTCATTATTCACTATAAATTATTCACTCAATAAAAAGGGGCGATGCCGATTCGGGGGAAACGAACCGGCATCTTTTTCTGTTTTCTGGGGGAGGGAAATCAATCTTAATTACCAAAAAGGAACCACTCTTGTGTTGTGCATCTCTCCTTTCGACAGTTATATTCTAAAATATAATTGTGTCCTGAGTTAGACGAACAAGTGTAAAAGCTGTTTTGTTTTTGTGAACTAATTTACCTTTTTGTCTTAAAATAGTCGCTCAACAGTTTTGAGCATTCTTCCTCCATCACTCCGCCTACAACCCTTACCTTTGTTTGAAGCATACCATCGGTAAGGTCAAGCAGACTTGAACAAGCACCGAAATTCTTATCGAATGCACCGAAAACAATATTTCCGACTCTGAAATTTACTGCGGCAGATGCACACATTGCACACGGTTCAAGCGTTACATAGAGAGTGCACTCGTCAAGCCGCCACATATCAAGCTTCCTTGCCGCTTCTTTAAGTACAAGCATTTCTGCATGGCATGACGCATCTTTTTCAGCCTCAACCGTGTTATGTGCAGAGGCTATTATTTGCCCCTTATATTCGATAACCGCACCCACGGGTACTTCGTCCGCTTCTTTTGCAAGCATCGCCTCTTTAAGTGCCGAAAGCATAAAAAAGTTCAAGTCATGTTCAAGTCCGTTCATTTCTGCCATACTTTCAATTTTACAGTTCTACATATTCTTCTGCTTTTTTCTTTGCCACCAATGCTGCTATTTCTTCGCAAGCAGTTTCCATTGAAATGTTTTCCGCAAAGCTCTTGTCACGGGATTTTACTTCTACTATGTTTTGTTTGAAGTTTCTGGGACTTACGATTACTCTGAGCGGAACACCGAGCAAATCTGCATCCGAGAACATATTACCGGCACTTACTGCACGGTCATCATATATAACTTCGATTCCTTTTCTTTGCAGGTCATCATATAATTTATCGGCATACGCCTTTACTTCTGCATCATCGGGACGTACACAGCAAAGATGTACTTCCCAAGGTGCAACCGACATGGGCCATATCGGTCCGTATTCATCGTGATGAGCTTCACATACAGCGGCCGCCAAACGTCCTACACCTATTCCGTAGCAGCCCATTATGGGGTTCTTTATGTTTGAATCCTGGTCGGTATACGTCATTTCCATGGACTTGGTGTACTTAGTGCCTAACTGGAATATGTTGCCGACCTCAATGCCGCGGGAAATTGTGATGGCGTGCTTTTTGCATTTGGGGCATATGCCGCCTTCCTGAATCTTCGCAAAATCGTGGTACTCAACACCCTTTACATCACGCTCCATATCCAAGCCTGTGCAGTGGTATTCGTCTTCATTTGCACCGCAGCACAAATTATTTCTTGATTCAAGCGAGCTGTCGTACAATACGGTAAAGTCACCTTTCAACCCGACAGGTCCGATATAGCCGGCTGTCAAGCCGCATTCTTCGGTGATAACGGCAGGATGTATATCATAGCCCAAATAATTTGTAAGCTTTGTTTCGTTAACCTCCAGGTCACCGCGAATAAACAAAACTATATACTTATCGTCCGAGTTTCTCTGATAAACAACAGCTTTGCAGGAATTCTTCGCTTGAGTGTTCAAAAATGCACATACTTCCTCTATTGTTTCAAAGCCGGGCGTATGCACCTTAGTCAATTCCTCAGATACAGCGTCTCTCTGCTTTTCTATAATATTTTCTGCCGCTTCCATGTTGGCACGGTAATCACATTCCTTGCAAATGGCAATTGAATCTTCGCCGATAGCCGTCAAAAGCATGAACTCGTGTGAGATGCTTCCGCCCATCATGCCCGAATCCGATGCAACGGAAATTACCTCGGGCAGACCGACTCTTGCATAAATTCGCTCGTAGGACTTATGGCATTTTGCGTAATACTCCTCTAAATCCTCCTGGCTTGTGTGGAAGGAATATGCATCCTTCATGGTAAATTCACGGACTCGAATCAATCCTGCTCTCGGTCTTGCCTCGTCACGGAATTTGGTCTGTATCTGATAAATCATAAAAGGATATTTAGCATAGGTTTGTCCGTATTCACGTACAAGCTGAACTGCCGCTTCCTCATGTGTCATACCCAAAACAAGCGGGCTGTCGTTTCTGTCGCTGAAACGCACAAGCTCCTTTCCGATGCTTTCATATCTGCCCGACTCCTGCCACAGCGAAGCAGGCATAACAACGGGGAACTGTACTTCCTGACCATCTATTGCGTCCATTTCTTCGCGTATTATCTGTTCTATTTTTCTCGTTACTCTTTTAAGCGGCATATAGGACGAGAATATTCCGTTTGCAACATATTTCAAATAACCGCCTCGAACCATAAATGCATGGCTGTCAACAATACAGTCCGACGGTCTTTCCTTAAATCGATTTCCAACTAATTTGTCTAACTTCATAATTACGCCTCCATTTTTTTATTTTTGAACACAAAAAACCCCAAGCTGACATAAAGTCAACTTAGGGCGAACTGTAAACGAGTCCGCGGTACCACCTAAATTCGGAATAAAACCGCACTCACCAATACGGGAACAATTACCCCCAATATTGCTTCTCTGTTACGGGAGAAACCCGATGATGCTTACTTAAAACTTTGTTTGTTCGGCTCACAGCTCAAAGATGGGTTGGATATCTTTTCAATAAAGGCTTGCAGCAACCGCCTTCTCTCTGAAAAATCCAAGATATTTACTATTTCTTCTCACAGCTTTATGTATTCAATTCGAAGTTATGTTAGCATACAAACTTCAAAAAATCAAGTATGCCCGTCACTTTTTCAAAAGCATTTTTATTATATTCAATTCAATCTCGAATTGGTCCCTCTGCTTTTTTGCAACCGTATCCAACACAAGACCGCACACGAGTGAGAGCATTGAGATTATAAGCAATACGCCCGCACCCAAAAGTGTCGGCATTTTGGGGACAAGCCCTGTTTTTAGGAACTCTATAAGTATGGGAATAAACAGTATTATTCCTACGAGTGCAAACAGGAGTGCGGCAAGTCCGAAAAATGCAAGCGGTTTATAATCCTTAAACAGTCTTACTATCTTTTTAAGTACCTTGATACCGTCGGAAACGGTATTGAGCTTTGATACGCTTCCCTCAGGTCTGTCCCTGTAATCGACCGGAAGTGAGACTATGTGAAAGTTCTTGTCAAGTGCGTGTATGGTCATTTCGGTTTCAATCTCAAAGCCCTTTGACTGTATGGGGAATGATTTTACAAAGAGCGGCGAGAATGCACGGTAGCCCGTCATTATGTCTGTAACATTGCCCTTAAATATCATGTTTACAAGCTTTCTTACAAGCTTATTTCCCGTATTGTGAAACGCACGCTTATTCTCTGTAAAATAAGTAGCGGTAAGACGGTCACCCACCACCATATCCGCATTCTTTTTAAGCACCATTTCTTCCATTTCCTTTGCGTACTGTGCAGGATATGTATCATCTCCGTCCGTCATTATATAGCAGTCAGCCTCTATATCCCTGAACATGGAGCGAATAACATTGCCCTTGCCCTGCCTGTATTCATGGCGGACTATCGCACCTGCTTTCTCCGCTATCTCTGCCGTACCGTCGGTGGAATTATTATCGTAAACATATATTTGAGCATCGGGAAGCACTTTTTTAAAGTCGGTAACGACTTTTTCTATTGTTTTTGCTTCGTTATAGCACGGTATCAATACTGCTGTCATTTGTATATCCCCCATTATTTTGTTATCCTGTCAAGCAGTTTAAACTTATCTATTGCACGTGTTTGTTTTTGCTTTAATTCAAATGCACCCGAAAGCATGGTAATCAGTGCAAATGCCGTTATCATATAAGCTCTGAATGTAAACCATGCATGCTCGTAGGAATGATTCGATGCAACTATCTGCCATGCAAAAGGCATACATGCAATGAGCAGAAACGGAAGTGCCTGAATTACCGCTTTTTTGAACGGAATACCCTTTACGGCAATAAATACGGCTTCGATAACAACCGCCGCTATTGCAAGCATAATAAAGGGCAAATTGTCTATCATTTTGAAATTTCTCACAAATACATCAATTACCGTTATTTCTCCGACTCTTGATGCTTCCATGCCCGTACGTGAAGCAACGCTTGAAAGTGCGTTAGCTATTATATCGCTTCCCGTAAGAAGTGAGCCTATAACCCATTTTGCTCCCCACATTCCGATATAGCCCACGCCGAAGCACACCGATAAAAGTATTACTTTTAAAATTTTCTGTTTAAGTGTTTCATCATTGCACAAAAGCATGAGCATTACCATGGGAACGCCCAACGCCGCAAGCGGATATGTTAAATAATCCATATAGCTCGTTGCCATTCCTACCGCCAAAAAGAAATATATGTATCTGTTATTCTTATTCAGCTTATCATGGAATAAAAGCATACAGATAAGGGCAATAAGAGTAATATACATCACTGTGGAAAACTGCAGTGAAAACGGTATTGCTATCGGCACGGTAAACAATATTGCAAATATGAAGCCTATGCTGTACTTCAGGCTCGTTCTTTTCCATATGAGCAAGCATACCGCCAAGCCAAGCAAGGCAAAAAGCACAATATTTATAACTCGTATTTGATTATAATCAAAAAGCATGAGCATGGGCTTTAGTGTCACAAGATAGCCGTGCCAATAGCGTGCATAGGTACCTTCTTTTTCATAATCACCCGTATCGAGATATTTTGTAAGTGCCGTTACGGCATTCACATCATCAGCCGCTCTGTAGATATGAACCGCTCTGTCAACAAGTGACGCATCCCTACCGTTAACAGCATTTGCGATCATAAGTGCATCTGTAAAATTATCAAGCATTGAGCCGTCATACCCTTCAATCAGATAAGGGTATGGTCCCGATATTTCAAAAGTTGCCTTCGATTCCTTTGCATTTTCAAACATCGGTGACGTAGGGAGCATAAAAACGCCCAGCAAAAGCACCAGGCCCAATACTATTCCCGTAATCAATACTGCCGCTGCCTTTAATGCATATTTCATGATTCGTTATCCCCCAACACCTTAGTTAAAAACTTTTATTCGACCGAAATAATAAGCTTTGAGCCTTTAACCGTGTATCTGTCTTTTGATAGTCTTTCTCCTGCGTATGTGACAGCACTTACCTCATCTGCAAACCATATATGTCCGCTTCGTGCAGTAACATTAACCGTCTTTTGGTCGGCAGAAAGTGTTGATTCGTACGGCGGCTCATAAGCTTCCGTAGCCGAAAACATTTCCGTGCCGTCAGCCGCAATATTTACATCACCGTCAACAAATCTTTTAAGTTCCGTACGCTCTTGGGCAGTATATTCTGCAGTCGTATCCGTGATTGCCGCATATGCCACCGTGCTTACCGACCTTGAATTGTATGCTTCGTTATAGTCGCTGTAAACGATAAGCTTTGTACCGTCGGAATAGGTTATTGTTGCATAGGCCCTTGCCGCAAACTGCCTGTTATAATTGTTTTCGAGTATGTTCCATATTGTGCCCGTATATGTGTAATAACCGCTGCTTGAAGCACTTCCTTCATCGCAGAAACCGCTGCTGAGCATTCCTGCATAAGGGCTTGAGTACTCTTCAAGAGATTCTATGGTAAAATCATTTAATTGGTTTACGATATCAACAGGCACTATAAGCATTCCGAGATAGAAGTTAAATCTGCCTGCCGCCTGATAAAGCGTATCATATTCCGAAGCATTAACCTTAGCCGTAAAACGCAAGCCCGCCGGTGAACTCGTTTTTACCGCCGCACCCTTTTCCATTTCAATCGTAAGCCATACGGGCTTGGCTTCTTTAAGCTCGTTTGCACTGCCCACAAACTGTGCACCTGCAGGCAAAAGCAAATCATTGCCGTTCAATTTTACATTATATCCGATAAAGTGCTTGCCCTCCTGCGGCGTGGGAGCCTCGGGCAAACATAGCATGCCTACGCTTATTATTATTTCATTGCTGACAACATCTTTTATCTGAGCATAAACAGTATATGTTCCGTCACTCGCAGGAGGAGTATATATGAACTCAATACCGCTTCCGCACAGAACATCATTTACATACCATTTTATATCGGTTTGAGGATATATCCCACTGCAAAGAGGTGCCGCCGTAAATGCGACGGGAGTTACCTCCGATGCTTTCTGCACAACAAGATCAAAAGTATTGATAGTTAAAGACGATACCGTATATGCAGTTTTTATGCTCATCGTACCTGCTTTTGAAGAAACATTTTCAAGGGGTATTTCTCCGTTTGACGAACGGAATATAAACGGAGTCTTAGCATCGCTTGATACGAGTACCTCAATGCTTGATCGAGCATCGCTTATGCTTTCGACATCATCTCGAAGCTTCATTCTGAGATTGAACATTATGCCCGTGTTTGTGAAAGAATAATGCTCGCTTATTCCCGAAGCATTCTTTTGGAAAACACCCGACATTACCACTCTGACAAGTCCGTTTTCATTGTCTGCACCTGCCACTACGACAGGCTTTTCGGTAACATCCATGGCCCTTGAGTCGGGTGCATAATAAAGCATTGAATCTGTGGGGATCACAACATTGTTTATAGATGAAAATACATCCGGATCAAATTTTACACTGAACTGCATATCAATAAATCCCGAAGCATTGGAAGTTATATATACGGGAACATTAACATATGATGTGCTTTGAGTATCAAACGATGCGTCTCCGACTTCTATAGCCAATTCCGTTTGAGCAAAAGCCGATGTAAGGCTGATGCTTATAAGCACAGTAAAAAATACTGCCGCTGAAATTGCCGATATAATTTTTTTAAATGAAGTTTTCATATTGATACCTCCGAAAGTACGAACAAAACAATATACCTACTCAATTGTTATTATACCTAAATATAACCCAAAAGTATATACTTTTTGCCTTTCTTTTAGTAAAATCAAAATGTAATTATACCTTTTTTACTTTTAAGGAGTGTTTCATGGAACCTTGTGATTATACCGTGCTTAAATTTGACGGCGATTATGCCATATTGCAACGTATTGACATAGAAACGGAAGACACCTTTTTTATAGCACGTGCATTTCTTCCGCCCGAAGCAGACGAGGGCAGTAAGCTTCATTTTGAAGCTTTTGAATACACCGTTATTGACGGTCAATAATCATTCTGTGAATAATTATTGCATTTATTGACGGGATTTTTTTAATGCAGTACAATTAGAACAATACAAACAGAAACTATTCGGAGGTTTTATATGTTTAAAAGAATAACGGCTTTACTTCTCGTCCTCTGCTTTATGCTTTGTGCTTTTGCCTGTAAGGATAAGACAACGGATACCGACGGTGTTGTAGGCGGCAATGTATCCGAAACACCTGTCGCATCTGCCGATGGCGACATTGGCGGTGAGAATGCAGAGCAGACATTTCCGCCCGTTGCATTAAAGGACGGTTGGCCCAGCGAGGGCATTCTTTCAAAACTCCCTGCATATAAGCACGGCGGCTCTTTTGACCAGCCCGTCATGCCCGACACGCACATAATTTCAAATTCCTCAAAGGCTGACTTTGACGCATACTGCAAAGACCTTGAAAACGCTGATTTCATAAAGGCAACAGATGAATCTTCAGGCGACGTCACACGCTATATATATAATAATTCGGAGCTTAACCTCACCGTTACGCTTGCTTATTGGGCTGAATTCAAAGAAATAGAAATACTTGCAGAGAATCTTGACGGTAGCATAGACTACTCGGTAAAAGAAACATTGGATATCGTTTGGAGTGATTACGAGTATCTTAATCTCCTCCCCGAATACACCATGGGCGGTCGCATAATAGATATCTCAATCTCCCGTGAAGAAGAGTCCAGAGAAGATTTCATTAAAATAGTCGATGCTTCCATCACGGATTACAACACCTATAAAGCGGCTCTTTTGACAGCAGGCTTTATACAGGGCGATGCCGCTCATGAAGGCTGGCACGATGAATCCTACTACTATTCGCATCCTGAAATACCGGCTTTTACGGTTGAGCTTTATTATGAGAAAAACGGTACTTCAAACGATAATATCATAATAGGCATAAGTGCACTCGGCAAAGCAATCGTATAAAACGCATATTTGAAATTTTGCAGGGCACCTCTTTTGAGGTGTCCTGCAGCATTTCTCGCTTCATTCCTACATACTTACTATTTCCGTATTTTTATAATAATGCTGTAATATTTCACTGTACGAGCTTCCGCCGCTTGCCATTGCATCAGCCCCGTATTGACTCATTCCAACGCCGTGGCCGAATCCATACGTGGTGATAACAACAGCATCGTCCGTAAATTCAAGCGTGAAATTTGCACTGTCAAGCGAAAAGAGCTTACGCATATCCTTTCCGCTGACGCTTACATTGCCTACTTTTATTTTTTCTATCCGTCCACCCTCATAGCGTGATATTATCTTCACGCTTTTTTTAAGCTTACTTTCCTCAAGAGAAGCATCTTCCCATTTTGAGTTTATCTTTTTTACAAACTCTTTTTTACTGATTTCCACGCTTTTTTCGCCGTGCGAAGCCGAGCTGTCGGGACTTTTCACGCTCACAAGATACGGTCTTCCTTGTGAAAACACATTAACTGCCGCCTCAGTCATACCGCCTGAATTTGAGTGATACAACGCTTCTATAAGCTCACCGCCGTAAGTTATTATTTCTCCTTGAGTTTCATACACTGCACTTCTTACTTTTTCTATGTTTTTATCATAATCGATTCCCCAATTTTTCTTTAATTCCTCATCGCTCCTGTATGCCTGACAGCATGAACTGTCGGAGCATATCTCCCCTTTGCCCTTTTTGCATGAAGTGCCGCCCATTGCTTCCAGATGACGTGCAGTAAATGTTCTTGCGGCTACCGCCTGTGCTTTTAGTGCCTCATCTTCAAAGGATACGGGCATTTCCGCCGCAACAACCCCTACCAAATATTCTTCCATATCCATTTCGCACGTTTTTTCTTCCCTATGCAGATATACGCTTATATCCACGCTTTGATAAGCTTTTACCCCATCATTTGCTTTTGAAGCTTTATCAACGCTCATAACAAAGCCGCGGATAAGTAATATGCAGATACTTATCAGTAATGCCGCCGCAATGCAATGCGTAATATCTTGAGAGTGTTTTTTTCTGTGTCTTGTAAATGCCATAACGATATATATGCTGAATTTTTTCTTTTCATGTTCAAATGTTTACAAGTTATACATTGTTGTTGAGGTTTTACAATAGTATAATAACGAATAATATACCTTGAAAGAGGAGTAGATTATGATAAAAGCTATTAACTCAGGAGATAAAAACGAGCTTCGCAAGCTTTTGAAAATGTATTCTCAGGCTATATACCAGCGTGCTCTCACACACACGGGTACACCCGAGCATGCAAAGGAAGTAACACGTCTTGTTCTCACATATGTTACCGCCTGTGCTTCCGCAGGCACGTGCCGTGAAGATGTGGACGTATGGCTGATGTCAATAACCGATGCTCACGCAGAGCGTTATATGGAAAATATAAGAGCGGAAGAAGCGGCAAAAAACAGTTACTTCACGGCACCCACGGTTGCAGGAGCAGCCCCGTCAACCGATGCTTACGCAACAAAGACGCCCATATACGAACCGGCAAAAGAAGTGGAAGAGGAAGACGACGGGCACTTCGTACCTTTCTCGCCCATACTCACAATTCCCGAGCGTCCCGAATTTGCCGACAGACAGGCAGAATGCTCTGCTCAATCACGCATTTCTTCCATTACACCGCCTGCAGCTCCCGATATAAGTGCTGCTGCAGCTCCTTTTACTCCACCGCAGTATGTTCCCCCTCAATATACTCCGCCTCAGGAATCGTCCGTAATGGAGGAGATAAAAGCGGCTGAAGCTTCTTCAAAGGCTCAGGATATTTTTGCTCAAACCACACCTAAAGCCCAATCAAAGATGAACGGCACTCCGATTATTGCAGATACCCCCGCTCCCGACACCATAGTGCCGATTTCACTTAACGAGGAAGAAGCTCAATTAGAAGTAGAGGGCAAGTCAAAAAAGAAGAAAAAGCGTTCCATTCTTAACAACGGAGTCCTTATTGCAGTAATTACAATAATACTCTTGCTCGTTATAGGCGTGCTTGTATCCGAAATAGTAAGCATATTGATTTCAGCTCGATAAGCATAGGCATTTTTGAAAACCTAAGAAAGAACATTCTTTCAAAGGTTTTCTTAATTTTTTCAGGTTTCATTTTTAAAATTTATTATTGTCACATTGTTTTTGTAAAAACTACATAGAATATGTGATATAATATTCAAAAGAAAGGAGTCTTTTAATGGATACTCTTACTTTTTCGGGATATTTCCTCGGTTGGAGCATACCTGCACTTGCTTGTCTTATTGCAGGTCTTGCACTTATTATATGTGAAATGTTCATGCCCGGATTTTCGCTCCCGGGAATATTGGGCACAATAGCCCTTATATTTGCGGTTATTTTCAGAGCACAGGAAGGGCCTGTTGAGGCTGTTATCATAACCATTGCACTCATACTTGTATTTTTGCTTATTGCAGGTTTTATTATCTTCCGCTCGCTCAAAAAAGGTAAGCTCTCCCATTCTCCCATCGTGCTTAACGATTCCATAACCGAGAATGCCACTGCCTCAAGCACCGTGGATATGCAGTCATTCGTAGGCAAAGAAGGTATTTGTCTTAACACTCTCCGCCCCTCCGGCAACGCAGATTTTGACGGTATAAAGCTTGATGTTTTAAGTGAGGGCGAGTTTATTAAGGCAGGCACAAAAGTACGCATAGTACGTGTTGAAGGTTTGAAAATACTTGTAAAAGAGGTCTGATATGTTTTGCAAAAAATGCGGTACGCTTTATAATCCGAAAGAAGGTCCGTGTCCCAAGTGTTCCACGGAAGATATAAAATACGAAGCTCGTGAAATAAGCGACGAAGAAGCGGCTAAGCTTCGCAAAAAATCGTGGATACAGCTTCTTATAGGCTTACCTGCATTTATAGGTTTTATATATCTTATAATCTATTTAATGAATCTTATTAAATCTTAAAGGAGATTTTTATGGAATTTTTATTGCCGGCAGCTTTAGTAATCGTATTTTTGATTTTGTTTTTCTCTTTCGTACCCCTGGGCTTGTGGATATCCGCAACGGCATCGGGCGTTAAGGTTGGTATATTCCAGCTTGTTGCCATGCGTATCCGTAAGGTTGCCCCTTCACGTATAATCAACCCCATGATAAAGGCAACAAAAGCAGGCTTGAGCATACCCATAAACAAGCTTGAAGCTCACTATCTTGCAGGCGGTAATGTTGACAGAGTGGTAAATGCACTTATTGCCGCACAGCGTGCAGGAATACCGCTTGATTTTGAGCGTGCCTGTGCAATAGACCTTGCAGGCAGAGATGTTTTAAACGCCGTACAGATGAGCGTTAATCCCAAAGTAATCGAAACTCCCGTTATTGCCGCAATCGCAAAAGACGGTATAGAGCTTCGTGCAAAAGCACGTGTTACGGTTCGTGCAAATATCGACAGGCTCGTAGGCGGAAGCGGCGAGGAAACAATAATTGCCCGTATAGGCGAAGGCATTGTTACAACCGTCGGTTCTTCATTCAGCCATAAGGATGTTCTCGAAAATCCCGACCTTATTTCAAGAACGGTTCTTGAAAAAGGTCTTGATGCAGGAACGGCTTTTGAAATACTCTCAATAGACATAGCCGATGTTGACGTTGGAAGAAACGTCGGTGCACAGCTCCAGATAGACCAGGCGGAAGCCGATAAACGCATAGCACAGGCAAAGGCGGAAGAACGCCGTGCAATGGCTGTCGCCCAGGAACAGGAAAACAAGGCAGAGGTTCAGGGTATGCGTGCAAGAGTTATCGAAGCCGAAGCGGAAGTTCCCAAAGCTATCGCCGCCGCCTTGAGTGACGGAAAGCTCGGAGTAATGGATTACTACAATATGCAGAATGTAATTTCCGATACACGCATGCGTGAATCCATTTCCAATACGCAAAGCACAGAAAAGAAGGATTAAAGCAGGTAATTAAATGTCACCTTTATTCTTTATCATAGCAGCAATCTTTGTGATATCGAGCATATCACAAAGAAGCCGTCAAAAAAAGAATACCGATACTTCTATCCCTCAAAAAAAGACGCACCATGAGTTTGACGAAGCTATTCCACCCAAAACAGCCGCAAAAGTTGAACGCAAAACAGTACGTCCCACTGTTTCCCATACCGTAAAGCCATTAACGGAGAGTGAACATACTCACTTGGAAAGCAGTATTACGGGCATAGAGGAATGTGATGAATATATTCAACCGTCTTTTGAAGCTTCAGATACAGATATTGAGCCTGTCAAAACGCCGGCTCCGCCCGTTCTGAAATTCGATGCTCAAAATGCGGCGGCAGGTATACTTTATGCCGAAATTTTAGGAAAGCCAAAAGCGTTGAGACGGTAGGTAGAATATGATAGACTCTTTTGAACTCGGAGACAGAATAGTAATGCGAAAACCCCATGCCTGCGGCACCAATGAATGGACCGTCACACGCACGGGTGCGGATATAAAAATTAAATGTGTAAACTGCGGCAGAATAGTCATGCTCGACAGAATGGATTTTATTAAAAGTGCGAAAAAGAATTTAACTCAAGCTGAAGCCGAAGCACTTTCTTAACAACTTTTACAGAAGAAGGATTTAAAACTGCCATGGAAAATACAAGGCTCACAAAAAAGCAGCTTAAAGCAGCAGCAAAAGAATGCGAAAAGCGGCACGAAAAGCATAAGGCATACCGTGAGGTATCAAATATCGATTTTGTGATATACATATTCATTGTTTTAATAGCGGCATTTGCAATACGCTTGCTCGTTTTTGAGCCTGTAAGCGTTTCGGGCGAGTCTATGACGGATACACTTCTTGACGGCGAGCGTATGTTTGTTGAGAAAATAAGCTATTGCTTCACAGAGCCTAAACGCGGAGATATCGTTATCTGTTATTATCCCGATGTCGAAAACCCCTCCCTGCCTGCAAAAAATACCTGCGTAAAACGTATAATAGGCGAACCGGGCGATACAATTTCAATAATTCACGGGATAACATACATAAACGGTGTTCCTCTTGATGAATCAGAATGGATTAAAGAGCCCATGTGGCCTGAGCGTTATGAACAGGAAACGGCAGTCCCCGAAGGCTGTTACTTTGTAATGGGCGATAACCGAAATTGGAGCAAGGACAGCCGCAATCCCTCAGTAGGTGTTATTCCCGCCTATCGCATAGTCGGCAGAGCAAGGGCTGTAATATGGCCCCTTGACAGCTACAAGGTACTGTAATGAAAGACACTCGAAAAACACTCAACAAAAAAACTCATACCTCATTTAAAGTCACCGCATGGGCATATACTGCGGTGATAACCGTCCTTGTGCTTGTTTTCACCTATTCGGTCTGGTTTTCTTTCGCCGTTGTATCAGATGACGGCATGATGCCGACTCTACAGCAGGGTGATGTTATACTGCACAGCCGCCTCGCCAAGTATTTTAACGGTATTCGCCGCAGCGACGTGCTTATATTCACGGATAACAACGGCAATAAAGCATTGGGACGTGTTGTTGCTCTTGAGGGAGAATATGTTGAAATTAAAAGCGATAAAACTTATATAAACGGCATTTTGCTTGATGAAAGCACTTACTGCACAGGAACCATGGGAGATGTGGAAAAAACGCTCGTGCCAAAAGGATACATTTTCATATTGCCCGATGACCGCACCTCCACACCGTCACTTGATGCAATGCTTATATCAACAGAAAATATTTCGGGTACTGCCGCATTCAGGCTTTTCCCGTTTAACCGCATCGGAGTTTTTGCATGAATCACCGTTATTGCTGCATAGTAAGTGCAGGCACATTCGACAGCAGTAGTTTTACAAGACCTAAAGATTCATTCCTCATAGCCGCAGACGGTGGCTATGCTTATCTTGATGCATTGAAAATAGTTCCCGACATGGTAATGGGTGATTTTGATTCTTTGAATTATACTCCCACGATGCCGTCACCCGACCGTATAGTTGAACTTAACCGTGAAAAAGACGATACCGATACGCTCTATGCCGTAAAATACGCACTCAAAATGGGCTATGACCGTTTTCTGATTTTCGGGGCACTCGGCGGAAGCCGTGTTGACCACACCGTTGCAAATCTGCAAACTCTCTCTTATATTGCAAACCATAATGCCCAAGGCTTCATAATGAGCGATGATACGGTGATAACGGCTATTACGAATTCAAGCATACGCTTCAATAAAAGCTGTAAGGGCATGATTTCCGTTTTTTCATCAGGCACATACGCTCACGGCGTAACCTTAAAAGGTTTGAAATACACTCTCGATAACGGCACTCTCACGCACGATGTGCCAATAGGTGTGAGTAATGAATTTATAGGTGAAGAAGCTTTCATAGAGGTCATTGACGGAACTCTCACAATTATATTTTCGGGTGCATATACCGATTGCATCGATTAAAAGGTAAAATCTTATGACTTTAGATAAATCCTTACTGCGTCTTTATGCGGTAACAAGTAATGATATTTCCCGAATCGAACAAAAAACAGAGCAGATTTTACTCGGCGGAGCAAAAACGGTTCAGCTCCGTCTGAAGAATGTTCCTGCTCCTCAAATAATCGAAATCGGTAAAAAGCTGCTTCCTCTTTTCAGAAAGCATGGGGCTTTGCTCATAGTAAACGATGATGTGAAAACAGCACTTGAAATAGGTGCGGACGGTGTGCATATCGGGCAAGCTGACGGTGATATAAAGGAAATACGACAGCAGATAGGAGCTTCAAAAATACTCGGCGTTTCCACTCACTGTGTTGAAGAAGCAAAGGAAGCCGAGCATTTGGGAGCAGATTACATAGGTGCAGGTGCACTTTTTTCAACATCTACCAAGAACAATACAACTCCGCTTAAATTAAGCACGCTCCACAGCATATGTAATTCAGTATCAATTCCCACCGTTGCAATAGGCGGTATAAACGAAAACAATGTTTGCTCTCTTCGTGGCAGTGGTATAAGCGGCATTGCAGTTTCAAATGCTGTCTTTAATTCTTCCGATGTGCTTTCGGCAACAAAAAAGCTGTCCGCTCTTGCAGAAGCTATAATAAACAGCCGTAATATTGACGGTGCAATATTCGATATGGACGGCACACTTATAGACTCCATGCCGAAATGGAGCATAGTTGCACAGGATTTTCTCATAAGCGTGGGCAAAACTCCACGTGATGACCTTGGCGAAATAATAAAGCCCATGAGTGTACAAAATGCCGCAAAATATTTTATATCCGATTACGGTGTAAATCTTTCGGTCGATGAAATAACCGACGGCATAAACAATCAGATGCAGGATTATTATTTAAACGAATTTGAGCTGAAATGCGGCACAAGAGAGTTTTTGGAGTTTTTTGCATCGCTGGGCATAAAGATGTGCATTGCAACGGCAACCGACAGGCGTTTGGCAACTGCGGCTTTAAAGCGAAACGGAATACTCGGTTTCTTTGACGAAATATTCACCTGCGGTGAGCTTAACTGTTCAAAGCGTGAGCCCACGATATTTGAAGCGGCACTTGATTTTTTGGGCACAAAAAAAGAGCGGACATATGTTTTTGAAGATTCTTTCTTTGCAATAGATGCAGCCAAAAAAGCAGGCTTTAAAGTTGCGGCGGTCTATGACGAAGCGGCTTTGGAATTTTCTTCTCAAATAGAAAAGACAGCCGATATATACTCAACACTTGAAGAAATGAGGCACACATTTTGAAGACTGTTTTATCAATCGCAGGCTCGGACTGCAGCGGCGGTGCAGGCATACAGGCGGATATACGGACAATAACCGCCCATTCGTGTTATGCAATGACAGCGATAACCGCTCTTACCGCTCAAAACACCTGCGGCATTGAAGCAATCGAAGCAGTAAGCCCCTCGTTCTTGGAAAAACAGCTCGACTGCATATTTACAGACATTTTTCCCGATGCTGTCAAGACGGGAATGCTTGCAGATTGCGACCTTATAGTGGTAGTTTCCTCGAAGCTTGCTTTTTACAAAGCGAAAAACATCGTAATGGACACGCCCATCCTTTCCACCTCAAAAACACCGCTCATTCACGGTGATGCACTCGATATTATGCTCAACCGTCTTTTTCCGCTTGCAGACCTTATAACGCCGAATCTTTCAGAAGCGGAATTTTTCACGAAGCTTTCCGTAAAAACCAAATCCGACATGGAAAAAGCGGCTCAGGCTTTATTCGACAGGACGCATACCGCAATTCTCATAAAAGGCGGACACTTGAGCGGCACTGCCGACGATTTGCTCTTTGACGGCGATGCTTTCTCGTGGTTCGAGTCGGAAAGGATAGCTAATCCTAACACCCACGGCACGGGCTGTACTCTCTCCGCTTCCATAGCTTCCTTTATGGCACTCGGATATTCGCTTAAAGACAGCGTGGGCAATGCAAAAGCCTATCTTTCCTCCGCAATCTCAAAGCAGCTCAACTTAGGCAACGGCAACGGTCCGTTAGCTATTGGTGATTGTGCCTGTGGGGTTCCACCCCACACCCCGGTCGCTTTTGTAAAAGCGACGGAAAACAAGTGAAAAGATACCTGAAAGCAGTCCGCACAACAGGGTGCGAACTGCTTTTTCACGCCGTTTTAGCTTCCATGTTCCCATGGGCATATCATTTTTTATTCTTCATATACTCAATAATATTGTCAATAAGCTGTTGTTCATGGGCATTCAAACATAATAATTTATCCGCAATCGTATCGGTAGCTGTTTTTTTATTCGTTCCGCTAAGAATAAAATCTGCACTCAAATCAAGCACTTCACAAACTTTTGCAAGATTTTCGGGGCGTACAGCTTTTTTACCAAGCTCCAAATTCGAAATCATTTGAGTTGAAACGCCTATCTTTTCAGCAAGTTCTTCTTGCGTCATATTCAACGACTTGCGGCGAGTCATAATTCTATATCCCATATTCTTCAAAAACTCGATGTCGCCCACAGAACCCACCTCAAATTGTTTAATATATTATAATTATAATAACCATGGATGATGCTTTTAATGATTCATAGGTGCATTTTCCTGTTTTGTTTATCATCTATAGGTGATATAATTATTGAAAATTACTTTGGAGTATTGAAAATGCAAAAACGAGTTGTAATTGCAGGCAGCAGAAACTTTAATAATTATGAACTGTTCTGTCGCACAGTAGACACATATCTTTCCCGAATAAAGAATGACTATGACCTCATAATTTTATCGGGGCATTGTCGTGGTACCGATATGATGGCAGAGCAATACGCTAAAGACCGAGGATTGAAATTGGAGATATTTCCTGCTGATTGGAGTTTAGGCAAGAAAGCAGGTCCATTAAGAAACAAAGCTATGATAGATGTTGCAGATTATGCTATTGCTTTTTCAAGCGGCGGCAGTGGCACTTGTTCTCTTATAAATTGTGCTAAGAAAAAAGGTATTCCGATTAAAATTTATTCTGTGAAAACATGATAAAAATTCCTGCACCTTGTCGTGCAGTAATTTTTGATATTATATTTTTTCCCTACCTGTTTTTGATTACTTTTTACAAAAAGTAATCGGGGTATAAGGGGTGGAACCCCTTACATAATCTTACTTATCTGCGAGGTAGTTGTTGATTTCGTCAACGAGGACGTTAACGTCTATGCCGTGAACCATGCAAGCCTGTTCGAGGTTTTCGCCGCTTGCCATTGCACAGCCGAGGCAGTGCATACCTGCACTCTGCAATATAGCAGCAGTACCGGGGTCTGTGTTAAGAATGTCGATGATTGTCATTTCCTTATTGATTTCCATTTTGAAATTCCTCCTGAAATTTATTTAAATTTTATTATCAGCTTTTTGCTTCGAATTTATTACCGCACTTTGCACAGGTTATTCGTATTTTACCTTTGCCCTTGGGTACTCTCAACTTTTGCAAACAGCGGGGACAGCGGTAATACTTAAAATTCTTTGCGTAGTATCTGCGTTCCTTTATGCTTTTGATGCTGTATTTTGAAAGCTTGGCTTTTACACGCCACCACCACTGCTTAACTGCGGTTTCAATCTGCATATATTTTTGAAGCTCCATGCTTCGCCGTGTAAAGTCCTTAGAAAACATTCTCAAAACCGCAAGTATCACCAACACGGTTGATACCGAGCTTAGAATGAACTTCACCGTACCGTAAGGAATAAAAATATTGACAACTGCAATCGCTAATGCTAAGAATACCACTGTACGGTTGAGTTTGTCTACCCCATAACGGCCATTGAACATAAATAAATCATCTCTTTCCGACCAATACTGCCGCCGTTTTCGGTGCAAGTACAAGTCTTACAATATTATTTTCGAGTCGGTGCTTGCTTCCCGTGAGCAAGTCCGTCATCACTTCGGGCAAAAACATTGAGTTTACATCGGGACCCTCTGTGAACTTATCGGCAGATACCAAAATGCTGTTTTCTTCTTCACTGCGGTTTATCAGCACAAGCACCGCTTCATTTCCATATGTTCTCAAAAGCGAGAACACATCCTGCTTTATTGCCGCAAAGGAAGTGCAGCCTTTTTTCAATGCTTTTGATGCACTTCTAAGTGCAGTCAGCTTTCTGAACACGCTGTAAATCTCTTCGTCCTTTTCGCCGTCCCACGGATACGGCTTGCGGTTAAACGGATCTGCCATGCCCGTCATGCCCACTTCATCTCCGTAGTATATGCACGGCACACCGGGAAGTGTCAAAAGAAGCGTTGCGGCAAGCATCATATTCTTTCTGCCGCATTTTAGCTGTTCATCACTTAAAACGAACTCCGCCTGCTCCTCCCTTGTAAGAGCATCCCTATGCGGTGCACCGCCCAATGCAGTGAGTGCACGCACCGTATCATGCGAGCCCAGCATATTCATGACCGCATCATAGAACGGCTTTGGATAATTCTCTCTGAGCTTCATGAAGCGTGATACAAGCGAAGAAGAATTTATACGCATAAGCAGGAAGTCGAATATAGCATCACGGGTGGGATAACCCATTACGCTGTCAAGCTCTTTTCCGTCAACATATTTTCGCCTTGCTCCGAAACCCTCTTTGTTTGAAGCGTCCTCCCAGACTTCACCCAACAGCACACCGTTTTTATCGTTTGCTTTGAGCTTTCGCCTTAAAAATGCAATGAAATCGTCGGGAAGCTCGTCTGCCACATCAAGCCGCCACGAATTTATACCCAAACCCGAATAATGGTCAAGCACAGTCCCGACAAACTCAACATATGACGGTGTCATTTCGTTGACCTCGGGCAATGTCTTAAAGCCCCACCATGAACGGTACTTCTCGGGGTATTCACGGAACTCGTACCAATCGTAATACGGCGATTCTTTGCTTTGGTATGCACCCACATTTTCGCCGTAAGTGCCTTTTTTGTTAAAATACAGGCTGTCTGCACCCGTGTGCGAAAATACACCGTCCAGCATTATGTTTATGCCATGCTTCTTTGCTTCGCATACAAGCTCTGAAAGGTCGCTTTCATCACCAAGCACAGGATCAACCTTCATATAATTTGAAGTATTGTATCTGTGGAATGACGGTGATTCGAATATGGGATTTAAGTATATACAGCTAATACCCAGCTTTTTTAAGTAGGGAAGCTTTTCTTTTATACCCTGCAAATCACCGCAGTAAAAATCGCACGGATCATAATACTTACTGCCTTCAAGTGGAAGATAGTGAACATCTTCGTTCCAATCCTCATGCACTATGGTGTCACGCTGCATCATTTCATGATACTTTACCCTGTCAAGACCGCCTTTTGTATTGCCTCGGAAAAAGCGATCGGGCATTATTTGATACACAATGCTTTCACGGAACCATTCAGGCGTTTCGTAATCTTCACCGTACACCGTTATTTGGTACGATGCAGGAGGCTCACCGAAGAGAGAACCCTCTCCGCCGCTTGTTCCTCCGTAATATGTTCTGCCGTTTTCGGTTTCAAGTATGAAATAATACCAAACAAGACCTTCATTAAACGGTGCGATGAACTTAAATTCCACCGTATCACCGCATCTTTTTCCGTTTATAAGACATTCTTGATTGTTAATCCAAAGCCTTAAAGTTGCCTTTACGGCTTTGTTTGGCACGGTTATTCCAAGTGTTACGGTTTCGCCTGTTTTTACCGCACCGAAAGGGGTGCGGTATTTTAAAAGTCTTGAATTGTGGCATACGCCTGTAAGCATTACTGATTATACTCCTTATTTGCATTGAAAAAACATCTGTTTCGATTGTTTTTCAGCATATTCACCTTTTCGTCAAATATTAAAGGCTTTCGTAAAGTTCTATATATTTTTGAGCCGATTTTTCCCAACCGTAATCGGTATCGAGTGCACGGGCAACAAGCTCTTTCCACTGTTTTGGCTGTTCAAAGAATATTTTAAGTGCTCTGTCTATTGCACCTACCATATCGGCTGAATCATAACGCATAAACGTAAAGCCCAAGCCCTCACCCGTTATCATGTTATACGGGGGTATACTGTCAACAAGGCCGCCTGTTTCACTG
>JAZNWT010000054.1:0-6530 GCA_045593465.1 Clostridia bacterium | reverse complement strand
GAACCCGAATTTGTTGAAATCGTTTGGGATATGAAGGTTGTTGAGCTTAACTCCAAGGCAATCGACTGCATTTGGAACGGCATGACAATAAATGATGACCTTAAGGCTCAGATAGCTATATCCGATCCTTACGTAAAGAATATGCAGGTTATCATCATCAACAAGAAGAACGCTGAAAACTATGTTGACACATTGAGCCTTGCCGATAAGGATATCGTTGTTGAAGCAGGCAGTGCAGGCGAAAGCGTTGTTTTGGCAGACGAAAACCTTAAGAATGCAAACTGCATACAGGTAACAAAGCAGATTGATGCACTTTTGGAGGTTAAGGCAGGCACAGCCGATGCAGCAGTTCTTGACTGGACACTTGCAAAGAGCATGATCGGCGAAGGCACGGATTATGAAGACCTCATGATAGTTGAAGGTGTTGAATTGTCTGTTGAAGAATACGGCATCGGTTTCCGTGCAGACAGTGACCTTTGCACAGAAGTTAACAAGATAATGGCAGAGCTTATTGCAGACGGTACTCTCCCTGCTTTGGCAGAAAAGTATGGCTTGAGCCTTGCCGAATAATAACGCATAATAAAAAAATGAGGGACAGGAGCTTTAAAAAAAGCTCTTGCCCCGTTTGTTTTCTAAAGAGGAACTATGGAAACTTCGGTAATTATAGAAAAGCTGATTGAAGCTTTCGGCTTAAACTGCGAAATATTTTTTGCAACTTTAATTTTTGCATTGCCATTGGGCTTGATTGTTGCATTCGGCTCAATGAGTAAGTTTAAACCGCTTAAATTTTTGGTACGTACCTTTGTTTGGATAATAAGGGGTACGCCGCTTATGTTGCAGATTATAGTCATATTTTACGGTCCCGGACTTTTGGGGCTTGATTTTGCGTTCCCTCGCATGACGGCGGCTATAATTGCATTCATAATCAATTATGCCTGCTACTTCTCGGAAATATACAGGGGCGGCATAGAAGTTATACCTCGTGGACAGTATGAAGCAGGTCAGGTATTGGGTATGACAAAACCGCAGATATTCTTTAAGGTAACGCTCATGCAGGTAATAAAGCGTATAGTTCCGCCCATGGGCAATGAGATAATCACGCTCATAAAGGATACTGCACTTGCAAACATAATAGCAAACAAGGAAATAATCATGATGTCAAAGGAATTTGCAACAAAGGGACTTATCTGGCCGCTTTTCTCAACGGCTATTTTCTTCCTTTTGTTCTGCGGAATACTGACATTGCTGTTCGGATACATCGAGCGTAAGCTCAACTACTTCAGAGCGTAAGGAGCAGTACATATGCCAATACTTGAAGTAAAAAACATAAAGAAAAGCTTCGGTGATACCGAGGTATTAAAAGGCATTGACTTCTCAATCGAAAAAGGTGAAGTGCTTGCAATAATAGGCTCATCGGGAAGCGGCAAAACAACCTTGCTTCGCTGCCTGAATTTTTTGGAGCGTCCCGATTGCGGCACCATTGCGGTTGACTCAAATGTGATTTTCGATGCTTGCGATAAGGAAACTCAAAAAGAGAGCGAGATAAGAATAAAAAGGCTGAATTTCGGGCTTGTTTTCCAATCCTTTAATCTCTTTCCGCAGTATACGGCAAAGAAGAATGTAATGCTTGCAAGCGAACTTCTTGCAAAGGAGCGTGCAGATTATAATCAAAACCGCAAACAGATAAAAGCGGAAATAGAGCAAAATGCTGTATCGCTTTTGCGTCGTGTCGGGCTTGCAGACAAAATGGAGCTGTATCCGCATCAGCTAAGCGGCGGTCAGCAGCAGAGAGTGGCAATTGCACGTGCTTTGGCACTTGAACCGCATATACTTTGCTTCGATGAACCCACAAGTGCACTCGATCCCGAGCTTACGGGCGAGGTTTTGAGGGTTATACGCTCGCTTGCGGACCATGATACAACAATGGTAATAGTTACTCACGAGATGCAGTTTGCAAAGGACGTTGCAACAACGGTTATGTTCATGGACGAGGGCGTTGTGTGCGAAATGGGTACTCCGAAGCAAGTTTTTGAAAATCCCAAGCAACAGCGTACAAAGCAGTTTTTGGAGCATTACAACTCAAACTAAGGAGCAATTTATATGAAATTTATGATAGCCTCCGATATACACGGCAGTGCGTACTACTGCAAAAAGCTTATCGAGGCATACAAGCGTGAGGAAGCTGACAGGCTCATACTTTTGGGCGATATACTCTATCACGGCCCGAGAAATCCGTTTCCTGCGGAGTATTCGCCCAAAGAGGTTGCAGACTGCCTTAATGCAATGAAGGAAGAAATACTTTGCGTTAAAGGCAACTGTGACAGCGATGTTGATCAAATGGTGCTTGAATTTCCCATAATGGCGGAATATGCACTTTTGCCGATTGGTAAAAGGCTTGTATTTTTAACTCACGGAGATAAATTCAACAATTCATCGCTTCCCATGCTGAAAAGGGGAGATATACTCATACACGGGCATACCCATGTGGGCGTGTGTGAGGAGTATGAAACGCATATATACATGAATCCGGGTTCTGTTTCACTTCCGAAGGAAAACACACCCCACGGCTATATGACGGTGGAAGACTGCGTTGTTGAGTGGAAAAACATCGAAGATTTATCCGTATACAGAAGAAAAGAGTTATAATTATGTTTGAATATACACGAAAAGCAAACTACTATGAAACGGACAAAATGGGCATAGTTCACCATTCAAATTACATACGTTTTATGGAAGAAGCGAGGATTGCTTTTTTGGAAAGTATAGGCTGCGGCTATGATAAATTTGAAAAAGAGGGTATACTGTCGCCCGTGGTGGGAGTTAGCGGCAAATATAAAAAACCGCTCAGATTTCCCGAAGAATTTACTGTTTGTGTGTATGCAAAGGAATATAACGGTGTTGGCTTAAAGCTTGGATATCACATAAAAAACTCAAGCGGTGAAACTGTTTTTGTCGGTGAATCCGAACATTGCTTTACAAGCGAAACACTCGGAATAGTCCGTCTTAAAAATGCGTTGCCTGCGTTCCACGACGTTTTAATGAAAGCAAAGGAAGCCGAATAAAAGAAAGGGTAAAACCATGTATCTGAAAGATGAGCATAAAATTTGGATAGCAACCGGTGAAAATAAAGTATACATAGAGCCGTCCATGGCAAACCGTCACGGACTCATTGCAGGTGCAACGGGTACGGGCAAGACGGTAACCTTAAAGGTGCTTGCGGAAGCATTTTGCGACATGGGCGTTCCCGTGTTTTTGGCAGATATAAAGGGTGACCTTTCGGGAATGTGTCAAATGGGCGTTGAAACAAAGCATATAAAACGCAGTATCGACACAATGAACATTCAAAACTTTACATACAGTGCATATCCCGTGCATTTTTGGGACGTGTATGGCAAAAAGGGCATACCCGTCCGCACGACCGTGTCCGAAATGGGAAGTGAGCTCATAGCAAGGCTTTTGGGGCTTAATGATACGCAAAGCGGCGTATTGCGTATAGTTTTCAGAATAGCGGACGATAAGGGATTATTGCTTATAGACCTTAAGGACTTAAGAAGTATGCTTGTTTACGTTGCCGAAAATGCGGACGAATTCAAGCTTACCTACGGAAACATAGCACCGCAGAGCGTGGGGGCTATACAGCGTGCACTTTTAAAGCTTGAGGACGAGGGAGGCAATGCTTTCTTTGCAGAGCCTGCCCTGAGCATAAAGGATTGGATAAAATGGAGTGAGGACGACGGCAGGGGTATAATGAATATACTTGAATGTCAGGAGCTTTTCCAGCATCCGCTTTTGTACGGTACATTCCTTTTATGGATGCTTACAGAGCTTTATGAGCTTTTGCCGGAAGCGGGTGACCTTGAAAAACCCAAAATGGCATTCTTCTTTGATGAAGCACACCTTTTGTTTGACGATGCACCCAAGGCACTTATCGAAAAGGTTGAACAGGTAGTGCGTCTTATACGTTCAAAGGGCGTGAGCGTTTGGTTTATAACACAGAATCCCACCGATGTGCCCGACAGCGTACTCGGTCAGATAGGAAACAGGGTACAGCACGCACTTAGGGCATATACTCCCAATGACCAAAAGGCACTGCGTGCCGCCGCAAGGTCATTCAGAGTCAATTCAGCCTTTGATACAGAGGAAGTATTACAGCTTTTGGGCGTTGGTGAAGCACTTATATCCGTGCTTGACGAAAAGGGCGTACCGTCAATAGTAGAAAAGGCAAACGTGCTTCCGCCGCACAGCTCAATGAATGCGGCAAGTGACGAGGAAATACTTTCAAAAACTCAAAACTGCCGTTTCTATGAAAAATATGCACAGAGTGAGGACAGAGAATCTGCATACGAAGTGTTGACGCAGGCACAGCAGGAGGAAGAAGAACAGCAAGCCGAGGAAGAAAGAGCGGAAGCCGAAGAAAAATCAAGGCTTACCAAGGTTTCGGACAAAACAGAAACCAAAAAGACAACCAAAACAACGGCTAAAAAGACGACCTCAAAGAAAAAATCAACCGTTGCGAAGATAGTCGATTCAACCGCATCGTCAATAGGCAGAAACCTGGGTAAGAGCATTGTTCGAGGCATATTCGGTAATTTAAAGTGGTGATTGCATAAATTATAGTGCAATATGATGAAAAATAGGTTACAATTAAAAATAATGGGTCTTTTGATCCGTATGAACTGAAAGGAGTAATAATATGGGACTTATTAAAGCTGCATTGGGTGCCGCAGGAGGCGTACTTGCCGACCAGTGGAAGGAGTACTTCTATTGTGATTCTATGGCGGCAAATGTTCTTGCAACCAAAGGACAGAAAAAGGTTTCAGACAGATCCAGCAACACAAAAGCAACCGACAATATCATAAGCAACGGTTCGATAATCGCTGTTGCAGACGGTCAGTGTATGCTTATCGTCGAACAGGGCAAGGTAGTCGAAGTTTGTGCAGAGCCCGGTGAATTCAAATATGACTCGTCAACAGAGCCTTCAATATTCGAGGGTAAGCTCGGTACGGGCATAAAGGAAGCTTTCAAGACATTCGGAAAGAGATTCACATTCGGCGGCGAAGCTCCCAAGGATCAGAGAGTTTACTATATCAACACAAAAGAGCTTATCGGTAATAAATACGGCACACCTGCTCCCGTACCTTTTAGAGTGGTTGATGAGCGTGCAGGCATAGATATCGACATCGGCATCCGCTGCTTCGGTGAATACAGCTACAGAATTTCAAACCCCTTGCTTTTCTACACAAATGTATGTGCAAACGTTTCAAGTGCATACACCCGTGAAACGATAGAAAGTCAGCTCAAGAGCGAGCTTTTGACGGCACTCCAGCCTGCGTTTGCAAGAATATCCGAAATGGGTATACGCTACAGTGCATTGCCCGGACATACACTCGAAATGTCCAATGCGTTGAACGAAGTATTGAGTGCAAAATGGCGTGATGTAAGAGGCCTTGAAATAGTAGTCTTTGGCGTATCGTCCGTAACGGCCAACGAAGAAGACGAACAGATGATAAAAGAAATGCAGCGTAATGCGGCATTTATGGATCCCACAAGAGCGGCGGCACACCTTGTAGGTGCTCAGGCGGCGGCTATGCAGAGTGCGGCAAAGAATGAGGGTGCAGGTGCGGCAATGGCTTTTATGGGCATGAACATGGCAGGTCAAATGGGCGGTGCAAACACTCAGAATCTTTACCAGATGGGACAGCAGATGCAGTATCAGCAGCCTCCGGTTCAGCAGCAGACTCCTGTTCAGCAGGCTCCGAAAGCTGATGGCTGGAAGTGTGCCTGCGGTGCAACAAATACAGGCAAATTCTGTGCAGAGTGCGGTGCAAAGAAGGTAGAGCCCGTGCAGGCTGATGGTTGGACCTGTGCTTGCGGAAGTGTAAATAAGGGCAAGTTCTGTGCGGAATGCGGTGCTAAAAAGCCCGAGGGCGTACCCCAGTATAAGTGCGATAAGTGCGGCTGGGAACCCGAAGATCCCACAAAGGCTCCCAAATTCTGCCCCGAATGCGGCGATCCCTTCGACAGCGGCGATATCGTAAGATAAAAATGAGTAATGAATAATTAACGTGAAAACTCTGCAAAAGCAGAGTTTTTCGTTATTGGTACCTTAAGGCGTGGAAACACCCCCTATCATTATCGGTTGAAGATAAAGAGCGGAGCGAAACCTTGCCTCACCTTGTCAGGGCATAGTGGGAGTTGTCGATTTAGCGGCTTACGTACACTTGTGCATAGCGAAGCGGTCATGTAGAGGTGGATTTTTTGCGAAGCAAAAAAGACGGAGGGGTAGTTTCAAATTTTTCTCCCTCAGTCCTTGCTGATACTCGAACGGTTCTCTGTACTTTACGGTGTCCGCAAAAACTCACTTGTCATTTTAAGTAATTCTTTTCATGGAGTGAATAAAGAATGTTGACTTGAATAAAACTATTGCAGAAAAGTGTAAAAGGTTGCAAAAATCTATTGCAGAATTGACGCTCTGGCTTTTTCATGGTATTCTGCAATAGAAAAATATGAAAAGTTGCAAAAATCTATTG
>JAZNWT010000053.1:0-4997 GCA_045593465.1 Clostridia bacterium | reverse complement strand
TAACCGCAATTAACAATAAGAGCTCGGTATTGTACCGAGCTCTCTAACAATCGCGGTGTTTTTTTATTTATGACGCAATAAGTCTTTGCAATGACGCTAAATCTCTCGAATTTATTCTGATATCGCCTGTGATATCGCCGGCCGCAAAATAAACACCGTCAAGCAAAACCGCACCCGTGATATGTCTCTGCAATGTTGCTATATCTCTTGAGTTTGCAAGACCGTCACCCGTAACATCACCGTTTATAACAATAAACAACCTATCAATTACATTCGAGCCTGCATACAGCTTTACTTCATATCCCGTAGCTGTTCTGTCATTATTGTCTAAAACAGTACCGTCCGACTTTTCTATTCTTAATGTTCCGGAAGCTGTAAAGTTTGACTTAACCGTTGATACGTTCGTGGCATCGGGAACATTGGTAAGATATCTGTTTACAGTATCTATTTCATATGTACTGCCACCCACAAGCTTCAATCCCTGTTCGGTGGAAATTGTAACGGTTGAGCCTGTTGAAGTATATGCTATGTCGTTCAAATAAGCATCACACATAAAGCTTGTATCTGCAATATCAAACGAAGCAATAACATTATCAATATTCTGCTTTGCCGTAAGTTTAAATGTGCATATTGTTCCTGAATTTGAGGGTATCGGTGAAGAAACATCTACATAGTTGCAGAAAAATTGATTCTTTGCCGAAAGGAAAATAGCATCACCTATAGTATTTTCGCTTTTTTCAAGGAAGAATTGTGCAGAATCCTGAACAAAGCTGAATGCATCCATGTTTATGGGAATTATAAGTTCCATAACAGAAATATTACGTGTTGAAAGCTGTTCGAAAGCTACAGTAACCGTAACTGTTTCACCGGGAGCTATAACTTCCTTTGAAACCGACACCGAAACAGCAGGGGAGGCGGCCATAAGTTCAGTCTTTTTTAGGGTATAGTTTTCAAGCACGGGGCCGTTTGCTATCACTCTTTGCAACGATGAAAGATCTCTTGAATTTATTTTCCCATCAGCACTTATATCGAACGCCGTATATAAATATATGCCTGTTGTCTCCGGAGTTGAATCGCCTTTTACAATCTCGCGTTGTAGCATTGCAATATCTCTTGAATTTATGGAAGCATCACAATTATTATCACCTAACAGTATAACGGTGAAGCTCTCCTCAAAACCGTTTTCATCACTGAATACAAGCACTGTGCCAGTTCCGGCTTTGTCGGTTGACTCCATCGGCACTTCATTCTTAAATGCCTGTATACGTATTCCGTCAATACAGTTTTGTGCTATGTCATCAACGGTAGTTCCCAAATCAACTTTCAGTGAAAGCAAATCATAGTTTATTTCGCAATCAGATTCAGCTTTCATGGGAACTGTAATTTTAACATTCGGATTTACGGTTATAATCTCAACTGTTTCCATGTCAAAACCGATTACAGCTGAAGAATCCGTAATTGCAAATTCACTTTCCACAGTGGATTCAATATCACTTATTGCCTTTAATTCTATTTTTGCCAACTCACATATAGCGGTATTCGGAAGTGTTATTTCTTCACCGTCAAGAGAAATCACTACCGTTCCGTTTTTGTTGATATCATAATTAAGCAGTGAAGCAAATTCATCCGCTATCGATACATTGATAATATCGAACAGTTGAGCATCTAAACTTATCTCGAAACGAAGCTCTGTTAAAGGAGTATCAAATGGAGCAGCCGCAGATAATTTAAGTTCAATATTTCCTCCCGGCAAAACCGCCTCTTTGCTTGGTGAAAGATACGTTAAAAGCTGTTTTACAGCAGGAGCAGGTGACTGAGTTACAGACGGTTCAAGCGTTTCAAGAGTAGTGGGTGAGGGGGTGGGTGTTTCAAACGGAACTTCCAAAGTCGGTTCGGGAGTAGCTGTAGGCATTTCCGACAAAAAGCTTATGCCTGCATACTGCAATTTATCGGAAGCGTTCTTTGCAGGATAGAAAACACCGTCGGTTGTTTCGATAACGATAGCTCCACCGCCGTAAATCTTCGGTGTTTGTGAAGATGAATATGTCATTGCAGGAAGAGAATCGTAAAGTTCATTGCCGCAAAAACCGTAAATACCGTCATACGCTTCAACTTCGTTTGCTATCATTGCAATCCTGAAAGCAAGCACTATTTCCGAAAGGTCGAATCCGTCAAGTGCACTGTTTTCAACCGCTGCTTCAACAGCTTTTTTCTCACTCGGTGCAGAGTCTTGAGCGTAAACATCAAGCATACGCTTAAATGCTTCGTAGCTTCCGGATTGAAGTCTGATGTATTGACCGAATAAATACATCATGGAATAATTAAGAATATCGTCGTTCCATGCATAGAGTGATCTTCCCGCTGCGTACGGATTATCGGAGTCGGTAAATTTGGAAAGTCTGCTTGAAGCAACAGAATTGGGATACACAAGCTCTTCTGCTGCCAAAGAACAGCATTCATTAAGCCATGTGCTCATTACCGAGCTTTCTTCCTCGGGTGAATTAGGGTTCACAAGATACTGAGAAAAGTTTATGAGATGCTGAAGCTCATGAACTATCGTGGAATATGCTTCCTGAATATTATACTCGTCACGCCAATGTATGGTGGGGTAGGTATCAATATGTATCATTGCGGCATTATTACCGAAAGTATCTTCATAATAAAGGTCTTCAAAATTAAAGTATCCGCAAGTATAGCCGTTAGTATTGATGCCGAAGCCATCCTGAATATCATAAACAAGAATATTGAGCTTTCCGCTTTCTTCGGGGTCTATATATTCACCGAAAGATTCTCTCATGTTGTTGTATATTTTCTCGTCGTACTCAACCGCCATGGTATTTGCTTCATCAGCTGTCAGAGCGTAATTTTCGCCGTCAAGTATCCAAATATAACAGTGCTCACCCTTTGCGGCAAGTGTAAACTCAACAGGAGTAAGCGAGTAGTCGGACAACTCCTCGTAAATAGCAAATATTCTCGTATCACCCTCAGTATATTCGATTGTTTCCGTGTCAACTTCATCTTGTGAAAACAGCTTTACATCATTACGGTTCATTATTGCACGCTTTGCTTCAATTGCCGATATACGCTGTTCAAAATCAACAATATACGGTTCTGTTCTCTCAGATTCGGATATACTGTATGAAATGTTTTTCATTTGGTCGGATATGATACCCGTAGTAAGCCCTTCCATGGTATTGAAAGAGGGATTATATGCTATTACATATTTTCCTTCATAACCGTTTTCTGCATCAAAATCAAGTAAAAGCTCATTTTCAACACGAGGCATCGCAAACGAAGCACTGCTGAAAAATCCTACGAAACATAATGCCGTGAGTATGCAAGCTAAAAGCAACGAAAGTAACTTATAATATTTTCTGACCATTTATACAGCCTCCAAAAGCAATTTAATCTTCACGAAGTTTTATAACCTTTGCGGCAATACGCCGCCTGTCCTCGCTGACAGCAGCGTAATGCTTTCTGGTAGTATTTACGTCTTTATGTCCAAGCACATCGGCTACCAAGTATATGTCACCGGTCTCGCGGTAAAGATTTGTTCCGTATGTACTTCGCAATTTATGCGGAGAAATCTTTTTAAGCGGAACTGCAATCTTTGCATATTTCTTAACCAAATTTTCTACCGCACGCACCGTTATTCTGCGTTTCTGCATCGAGAGGAACAGTGCATTTTCATGACCGTCTTGAGCAATAATATGCTCACGTTCCATCATATAATCCAAAAGTGCTTTTCGTGCCTCATCTCCGAAAACAAGTATATCCTGTTTTCCGCCTTTTCGGATTATCGAAAACTCATTAGCCGAAAAGTTGATATCGTCCATATCTATGCCGACAAGCTCGGAAATACGAATACCCGTTCCCAAAAACAATGTCATGATTGCAAGGTCACGAAGCTTTGTTCTCTCATGATAGTGCTTCTGCTGCTCGGTTAAATCACTGCCTGTCTCGACAAGATCCAGCAAAAGAGCAACTTCATTCGGTTCCAATCTTATAATAGCACATTCTCTTATCGTTGGCAAATCAACAAGGGCAGGGGAGTTGTGAACTATTTTCTCTTTTTTCGAAAAATATTTGTAAAATGACCGCAAGGATGAGAGTTTTCTTGCCTTTGCACGTTCACGGTTGGTTATCTCATTTTCCGTATCATCAACATAGTATGTTAAATAGCTCAAAAACATTTCAATATCAGTCACGGAAACATCATCAAGCTCTTTTAACGTGAATGTTCTGATATCTTCACGCTTAAACCGCTCGCATTCCGATGCAAGATATTTAAAAAACATTCTTAAATCCAAAGCATATGCATAACGTGTGCGTATAAGCGTTTCGTTTTCGATTCCCATAAAAAATTCAGCACAAAACGGCGGAAGCTCATTCATAACTTCTCGAAGTTTTAACGTATATTGCTTGTATTGCTGACTGTTATAAGACATTTTTCCTCCATAAAAGCATAAATAGGGTAGTGTCTATACAATAACACAACTATTCGTTAAACACAAGTTTAACGAATAGTTTAACGTAAAATTCACATATTTTAGCCGATTTGAGTCTTTAAAGCATTTTTATAGCCATTCTCGCCAATTCGTCACAACGATTATTAAGTTCGTTATCACTGTGACCTTTTACTTTATTCCAAGTTATCTTATGAGTTTTTGAAAGCTTTAAAAGCCTCTCCCATAAATCACGGTTTTCAACATCTTTTTTGCTTGAAGTTTTCCAGCCGTTTCTAAGCCAATTATAAACCCATCCATCAGTGAATCCCTTAAATAAATACGCACTGTCCGTATACAGATTCACACAGCACGACTCTTTTAGCAGTTCAAGTGCACAAATTGCTGCCATAAGCTCCATACGGTTGTTTGTGGTTTCTTTTTCGCCGCCGCTGATTTCTTTTTTGTTTTCCTTATATATAAGGATCGCACCGTACCCGCCCGGCCCGGGATTTCCGCTGCAGGCACCGTCGGTATATATCAAAACGTCCT
>JAZNWT010000052.1:0-8840 GCA_045593465.1 Clostridia bacterium | reverse complement strand
AAGCCGTATTCCTTAAAGAGTACATTTGCAGGAGCTGACTTTCCGAATGTATCCATTGTAACAAATGCACCGTCAATACCCACATATTTATGCCAGCCAAAGCTTGTTCCTGCCTCAACAACTATACGTTTGCGTATTGATTTGGGCAGTACGCTTTCTTTATATTCTTCACTCTGCTCATCAAATATTTCTGTTGAGAGCATACTTACAACTCTAGCTGCAACGCCCTTTTCTTCAAGCATTGAAGCTGCCGCCAATGTGGGTTCAACCTCCGAGCCTGTTGCAATAAGTATAACCTCGGCTTCCTTTTCCTTTGAATCACGAAGTATGTAGCCGCCCTTTAAAGCTTCCTTGCCCGTTTCGTCAAAGAGAGGCAAATTCTGCCTTGAAAGTATAATTACCGAGGGCAAATCCTTTTTAAGTGCCGTAAGATATGCCGCAACGGTTTCTTTAGCATCACAAGGTCTGAATACAAGAGTATTGGGAGTTGCACGCAAGCACGCAACCTGTTCTATGGGCTGATGCGTGGGGCCGTCCTCACCAACGCCGATGCTGTCATGGCTGAATACATACATAACGGGCAAACGCATGAGTGCCGACATACGCAAAGCAGGCTTGAGATAATCAACAAACGAGAGGAACGATGCACAGAAAGTGCGTACTCCGCCGTAGAGCATCATACCGTTGCAGATAGCCGCCATTGCAAACTCACGAATGCCGAAATGCATATTGTTACCATCTCTTTGCTGTGCACTGTAGAAAGGCTGTCCTTTAAGCTCCGTTTTGTTTGAGGGACCAAGGTCTGCACTTCCGCCAAACAAATTGGGCATTTTCTTTGCAAGCTTGTTCAACACAATACCGCTTGCAGCTCTTGTTGCACCTGCACTGACATCCCATATATCTTCATCGCTGAATATTTCTTCGCTGACGCTTTCATTATGCCATTCTTCCCACTGTGCATAAAGCTCGGGATACTGTTTTTTATAAGCATCGAACATTGTTTCGTATTCAAACTGTGCCTTTGCAAGCTCTGACGCTATCTCTGAAAAATGCTCATAAACTTCTTCGGGAATCTCAAATGCGTCATACTGCCAATTGTAATGCTCACGCATTGCGGCAATATTTTCAACGCCCAAAGGTTCACCGTGAGCACTTGCTTTTCCTGCCTTGGGAGTACCGCAGGCAATGGTAGTTCTTACGATTATAAGTGAAGGCTTTTCTGTTTCTTCCTTTGCCGCACACAGTGCCGCATCGATAGCGTTTATGTCCTCACCGTCGCTTACACTTATAACCTGCCAACCGCAGGCAGCGTATCTTGCCGCAACATTTTCGTCGAACGTAGCATCGGTATCACCCTCGATTGTTATCTTGTTGCAGTCATAAAGCACGATAAGCTTTCCAAGCTTCAACGTACCTGCAAGCGATACAGCTTCTGCCTGAACACCCTCCATCATGCAGCCGTCACCGCAAAGAGCGTAAGTATAGTTATCAACCACTTTGAAACCCTCACGGTTAAAATGTGCCGCAAGCCTTGTTTCTGCCATTGCCATACCCACAGCCATTGCAATGCCCTGACCTAAGGGGCCGCTTGAGGCTTCAACACCTGCCGTCACACGGAATTCGGGGTGACCGGGAGTTCTGCTTCCGAGCTGTCTGAAATTTTTTATATCTTCCATGGTAAGGTCGTAACCGAACAAATGCAAAAGTGCATATTCGAGCATGGAAGCATGTCCTGCCGAAAGAACAAATCTGTCACGGCCTGCCCATTTGGGGCACTTGGGATTATGCTTCATCTGCTTCCAAAGAGCATAACCCATGGGAGCAGAGCCAATGACCATACCGGGATGACCGCTGTTAGCCTTTTGTATCGCATCTGCGGCAAGTATGCGAATGGCGGTAATTGAACGTTCCTCAATGGTTTTCACGGTAAAAACCCTCCAAATTTAACTGATAATGTACTTGTTACGCACACTACCGTTATTGTAAAGGATATCACAACACTTCCCAAAACACAAGTTAAACACGGCATATAATATACTATAAATATTTCCCCGCAATACAAAAAACATTCCTCAATAAAACACTTGACTTATGCACATAATATATGCTATGATTACTTTTGCCGTTGAACGTTTCTGTTTTTCGGGTTTCGTCGCGGGGTAGAGCAGTCGGTAGCTCGTCGGGCTCATAACCCGGAGGTCGTTGGTTCAAATCCTTCCCCCGCAACCATTTGCATATGGGCAATGTACTTTGCCCATATGCAGTACAATTAAATATGGCGGCGTAGCTCAGTTGGCTAGAGCATTCGGTTCATACCCGGAGTGTCATCCGTTCGAGTCGGATCGCCGCTACCAAAAATCGACATTCTTCCTTTAGAAAGATGTCGATTTTTACTTCTTCACTATTAACTATTCACTCTTCACTAAACAATCATGTCGATTTTTGGGAAGTTATAAGTTATAATGAATATTGAATAAGTTTAAGGCTACCGCAAAGCGGTAGATTGAAATGAGGCAAGTATGAGCAACAGCATTCTCATTGATAAATCAAAGCTCTTTGCTTTAGAGATAATTCGTTTATGTAACCATGTAAAAAGTACAAGAAAAGAATCTATTATAACCAATCAACTCGTACGCTCCGGCACAAGTATCGGTGCAAATATACACGAAGCTTTTTATGCACACGGAAAAGCTGATTTTATTGCAAAATTGCATATCGCACTAAAAGAATGTGCCGAAAGCGAATATTGGTTAGAATTACTTTTAGAGGGTGGCTATACCGATAACACAGCCGCCATAGAACACTGCATAGAAATAAAAAAGATTCTCATTTCTTCCATAAACACAGCAAAAAACAATAATTAAACTCTTTTTTGGTAGCGACACTTACCGACGAGAACTCTTAAAGCTAAAAGCTTTAAGAGTGAGATGCGAGTCGCAACGAGTATGCAAAACGTTCCTGTGCGTAGCACAGTGTTAAACGTTTTGTGTCGGATCTTACACTTTCTCGTTTCTGTTGCTCCCAAAGGAAGCATTTTTCACTTCCTCATAGGATAATCATATCCCTTTGGGACATTCAAAAGATAATCTGCCGACACTTCAAAATATTTGCAGAAAGCAACTATATCTTCAATGCTCGGCTCGTATTTTCCGCATTCCATATACGATATTTTTCTCTGCGTCATGTTGACTGCTTTTCCAAGCTCTGTTTGATTGATATTTCTTTCATTACGCAGATTTTTTATTTTCTCACCAAAACTTAAATTCATCTTAGTCACCCAAAATCATTTTATAAAACACTTTGTCGGTTGTCTACTTCATTGCAAACTTCATCATTTTAAACAAGTTGACATTTCAACTTGTTTGTTTTATAATACAGAAGTTGAGTTTTCAACTTGTTGTAAAGGAGATAATTTATGATAGAAAGATTTGAACGCTTCTCGCTTGCAATTTTTGAAATATCACGCTATTGGCACAAGCTTGCGGCAGAAGAAATGGCGAAATACGGTTTGAAAGGGCCTCATGCAACATATCTTACGACGATTTATAAGCATAAAGACGGAATAACCGTTCCGCAGCTGTGCGAATTGTGCGGCAAGGATAAATCCGATGCTTCGAGAATGTTATCCATACTTGAAGAAAAGGGCATGATAACAAAGCAGGTTGTGGACGGGAGTCTTTACAGAGGGCTTTTGATGCTTACCCAAAAGGGTAAGGAAGCAGCGGAGCATGTGCAAAACAAAGCTTGTCTTGCGGTTGAAATGGCAGGAAAAGACCTTTCCGACGAAAATCGGGCAATATTTTACGAAGCACTTGAGTCGATAACATCGAATTTACGCATACTTACCAAGGAGGGGATTCCCGAAATATGAATATATTTGCTAAATCATTTTGCCGCGTATTTCAGTTTTGTTTTCGTATGGCACTTCCCATATTGCCGTACCGTGAACCGAAAATGCATGAAAATCTTTCGGATATAGTGAAGCTTTTAAAAGAACGCAATATACTTTCCGTGCTTTTGGTAACCGATAAAGGGCTCAGAAGCTGCGGAAGTACCAAAAGGCTTGAAGAAATGCTCAAAAACAGCGGCATACATCTTGCAGTTTACGATAAAACAAATGCAAATCCCACTGTTCACAATGTTGAAGAAGCAACAACGCTGTATTTAAAAGAAAAATGCGAATGTCTTATTGCATTCGGCGGCGGTTCCCCAATGGACTGTGCAAAAGCCGTAGGTGCACGAATAGTTTTCCCGAAAAAATCATTGTCTCAATTAAAGGGACTTTTAAAAGTGTGGCGTAAGCTTCCGCCCCTTATTGCAATACCCACAACCGCAGGCACGGGCAGCGAAGTAACCGTTACCGCCGTTATAACCGACAGCGAGATTCAGCACAAGTACACCATGAACAATTTCACGATGATTCCGTCGGATGCTGTACTTGATGCCGAGGTTACATACACCCTTCCGCCCCATCTTACCGCCTCAACAGGCATGGGCGCTTTAACTCATGCAGTGGAAGCATATATAGGCAGGTCTACCACCCGTGAAACAAGGCGGCTTGCACTTGAAACGGTAAAACTCGTTTTTGCGAATGTGGAAAAAGCCTATGCAAACGGCACAGACCATGGGGCACGCTCCAATATGCTCAAAGCGGCATATAAAGCAGGCATAGCTTTTTCGAAATCATATGTAGGCTATATTCATGCGGTTGCACACTCTTTGGGCGGTCAGTACAATTTCCCCCACGGGCTCACAAACGCAGTGCTTATGCCAATTGTTCTTGAAAGCTACGGTAAAACGGTTTATAAAAAGCTTCACCGTTTGGGCGTTGCGGCTAATGTTGCCAAGGAAACCGACTCGCACGAAGTGGGTGCAAAGAAATTCATCAAAGCCATTCGTGAGCTTAACAAAAGAATGGGTATACCCGAAAAGCTTGAAGGCATATTTATAAAGGATATACCCACAATGGCAAAGCACGCTTCAAAGGAGGCTAATCCGCTTTATCCCGTACCGAAGCTTATGAACGCAAAAGAATTGCAGCGTTTTTATTATAAAGTCGCTGATTGGAGTTAATTTATGAATATTGATTTGATTTTAGAAAACCAACGGAAGTTTTTTCAAAGCGGTGCAACACTTTCTGTGCAATTTCGCATCGATATGCTCAAAAAGCTTTATTCTTCCGTGAAGAATCACGAGCAGGAGATTTGCGAAGCACTTACAGACGACCTTGGCAAAAGTGCATATGAGGGTTTCATGTGCGAAGCAGGGCTTGTACTTACGGAAATAAGTTATATGATACGGCATACTCGCCGTTTTGCCCGTGAACATACTGTATATACACCCATTCCGCAGTTTGCGTCACGCAGTTACAAAAAACCGTCACCGTACGGAAATGTGCTTATAATGAGTCCGTGGAATTATCCGTTTCTTTTGACAATGGATCCGTTGGTTGATGCAATCGCCGCAGGGAACACGGCGATAGTAAAACCGAGTGCTTATTCCCCTGCCACCGGTGCAGTTATAGCTAAAATAATCACCGAATGCTTCCCTGCCGAATATGTTGAATGTGTCAGCGGCGGCAGAAAAGAAAATACAGAGCTTCTCAATAAGAAGTTTGACCTGATATTCTTCACGGGAAGTCAAAATGTAGGTAAAGAGGTGCTTCGCCATGCCGCCGAGACTCTCACTCCTTCCGTTTTGGAGCTTGGCGGCAAGAGCCCTTGCATCATAGACAGCAGTGCAAAGCTCAAGCTTGCTGCAAAACGCATAGTTTTCGGCAAATATTTAAACTGCGGTCAGACCTGTGTTGCACCCGACTATATTCTCTGTGAAAAAAGCATAAAAGATGATTTTGTAAAGGAAGTACGTGAGCAGATAAAGCTTCAATACGGTAATATGCCGCTTGTCAATCCCAATTACGGCAAAATTATAAACGAAAAGCATTTCGACCGTCTGTGCGGTTTAATGGATAGCAAAAAAATAGTTGTCGGCGGTGATATTAAGAAAGAAACGCTGCAAATTGCACCCACAGTAATGGATAATGTTACATGGGACGATGCTGTTATGCAGGAAGAAATATTCGGTCCCATAATGCCGATACTGACATTTGACAAATTCGATGATATCTTTACACTTCTTACAAACAAGCCAAAGCCGCTTGCACAGTATCTGTTTTCTCAAAACAAGCAGCATATTCAAAAAGCAACCTCACTTCTTTCGTTCGGCGGCGGCTGTATAAACGATGTTGTAATTCATCTTGCCACAAGCGAAATGGGCTTTGGCGGCGTGGGTGAAAGCGGCATGGGTGCATACCACGGAAAAACCGGCTTTGATGCTTTTTCACACTCAAAAAGTATAGTTGACAAAAAAACATGGATGGATCTTCCCATGCGTTATCAGCCCTACAAGAGCAAGCTGTACGAAATGCTTTTAAGGCTGTTCTTGAGATGATGTATACAAAAACTGCTTCGTGTCAAAGTCACACGAAGCAGTTCTGTTATTCGTATGTTTTTATATTTATCCGCCATATCTTAAAGCTTCTATGGGGTGTTTCTTTGCCGCTTTGTTTGCAGGATAAAGTCCGAACAGGAGACCTATTGCCGAGGAGAAGCCCACCGCAAGCGAGACTGTACCTATCGACATACTGAAGCTTATATTTCCTGCTATAAGGGATACTGTTTCAAGTATCAGCCATGACAGTAAAAGCCCTATTATACAGCCGATAAGACTCAGCATGAGTGCTTCTATCAAAAACTGCATAAGTATGCTTCTTCTCCCTGCACCTATCGCTTTTCGTATACCTATTTCCTTTGTGCGTTCGGTTACCGAAACAAGCATTATATTCATTATTCCTATACCGCCGACAAGCAATGATATTGCCGCAACACCGCCAAGGAGCAGTGACAGCGTATCCGTTACGGTTGACATTGCATCGGAAACGCTTGATATATTAAGTATTGAAAATGCGTCCTCATCTCTTGCAAAGCGTGCAAGCATATATTCATTGACTGCATTTTCGGCTTCATCGGTATTTGTTTTTGCGGATATGCAAAGCGAAGAAACATACGGCTGACCTGCCATGCGTGAGCCCACGGTATAGGGAACATAAACCGCAAGTCCGCTTATCATGGCTGAAAGCATTGAATCGCTTTCCTCAAGTATGCCGATTACTTTAAAAGCTCTTCCCGAAAGTGTGAACGTTTCACCGAGTGCATTATTGTCTCCGAACAACTCATCTGCCGCTTCTTTAGACAGCACTGCAACATATGATGCATTTTCCACATCAACTGTTTTTAAAAATCTACCGTATTCAACTGTAAGTCCGTTTATGTTCGCATATGCGGCAGTCGTGCTGTATACCGAAACCATCGCATCGGCATAACCGTGCTTTGCAACCATCTGCGACATACTTGACGGTGCCACCTGCAAAACCGAATCCTGTTTTTCTATTTCTGCTATTTCTTCAAGGCGTATAGGGACTCCCTTATCATCAAATACGGACACCGACAGCATATCGGTACCTATGGAATTTATCTGGTCGGTTACCGCACCCGTTGCACCGTTTACAAGCGAAACCATTACAACAAGCGACAGAACACCGATTATTATTCCGAGCATCGTTAAAAACGCCCTCATTTTGTTCGACGTTATAGACTCCCACGCCATTTTTACGGATTGGATAAACATATTAAACCACCTCCGTAACTTTTCCGTCCATTATGCGTATACATCTTTGAGCCTGTTTTGCAATATCATCATTATGAGTTATAAACACAATGGTATGCCCCAGAGCGTGCAGTTCCTTAAAAAGCTGCATTATTTCTTCGCCCGTTTTTGAGTCGAGATTTCCCGTGGGCTCATCGGCAAGCAATATTGACGGCTTTGTTGCAAGTGCTCTTGCAATAGCAACTCTCTGCTGCTGTCCGCCGCTCAGTTCCGACGGTTTATGACCGCTTCGCTCCAAAAGCCCCACTCTTTCAAGTGCCTGCTTTGCCATTTCCTTTCGTTCACTTACGGATACTCGCTGATAAATGAGCGGAAGCTCAACATTTGAAAGTGCAGTCATTCTCGGTAACAGGTTGAAATTCTGAAACACAAAGCCTATCTTCTTATTTCGTATTTTTGCAAGCTCATCTTCGCTGTAACGCTCTATTTCCTGCCCGTCAAGTCTATACTCGCCGCTGTCTGCCACATCAAGGCAACCCATTATATTCATAAGCGTTGATTTTCCGCTTCCCGACGGTCCGATTATGCTTACAAACTCGCCCTCTCTTATTTCAAGGGATGCACCGTCAAGTGCTCTTACCTCCTCGCCGCCGACATTATATATCTTCGTTATTCCTTTCATTGAAATAACTGCTCGCCTGTTCTCCATTTTAGTTTCCACCCCGCATTGCGTTAGACTCCATTTGCTGTGCAAACTGCATCATCATGTCATAAACGCTTGTATCGGTGTATATTACGGTATCGCCCTCATTAAGACCGTTCTTTATCTCTGCATAGCTTCCGTCCGAAAGTCCTGTTTCTATTGCTACACGCTCTTTTGACTGTTCATTTTCACCGCGGTATACATAAACACCGTCTGCATCCTCATGTATTGCATCAACGGGAAGCATAAGCACATTTTCAACGCTCTGTGCTTCAATCACCGCACTTCCGTTCATACCCTCAAGTATTCTCCCGTCATATTCAAGCGTAAGCTCAACAGCATATGTTGTTATGCTTCCCGCTGTTGTTCCAAGCTTTGAAATATGAGTTACGCTTGCAATAAATGTTTCCGACGGATACGCATCAAGCGTAATTACAGCCTCCTGTTCCAAGGAAAGCAAAGTCGGAGGCCA
>JAZNWT010000051.1:0-4956 GCA_045593465.1 Clostridia bacterium | reverse complement strand
AATGTCTTAAGAACAGCGAAGTGATAAAGAGGACCGAAGTGCGGAATGTTTGTAACACCCTTTTCCGTGAGCTTCTGCTACAATGTCTGAACATTGCCGCCAACGATTTCGGGATCTATCGTAAGCAAGTAGAGATGATATGTGGGCACAACATCGGGATTTTCAGTATCCTGGGGATTTATGCCGGGGATACCCTTAAGACGGTTTGTAATATATTCTGCTGCAGCTTTTCTTTCTGCAAGAATCTTGTCATAACGCTCTACCTGAAGCTTCAAGCCAAGACCCTGGATTTCAGTTGTTGAGCTGTTAAGTGCTACGAACGGGCCGTATTTTCCGGGCATTGCGTTTACATCATAAAGCCAATTCTTTATGGGAGTGTCGAAGTTGCAGCCGAAGAAGCGTGCACGCTTCATGAACGGACGGAACTCGTCAATATTTGTTGTTACAATACCGCCCTCACCGAATGAAGTACAGTTCTTAACCTCATGGAAGCTGTATGCACCGAAGTGACCGATCGTACCTATCATCTTGCCCTTGTAAAGTGCACCGAATGCATGAGCCGCATCTTCAAGAACGAGAATGTTGTTCTTATTTGCGATTTCCATGATAGCATCCATATCGCAGGGATAACCGCCGATATGAACGGGAACTATCATCTTTGTTTTGGGTGTGATCTTCTTTTCAACGTCCTTGGGATCCATGTTGCAGGTCAAAGGATCGATATCGGCAAAGACAAGCTTTGCACCGACTGAAAGCGGATATGCCATCGTAGCAATAAATGTTATAGCAGGAACTATAACTTCATCGCCTGCCTGGAGGTTTGCATACTTATATGCAATTTCAAAGCCTGCTGTTGCGTTTGCAACAAAAGCGGAACCCGTTGTCTTGAGATATTCATCGCAAGCGGTTTCTGCAGCTTCTACCTGGGGCCCGAGTGAAAGTTTTCCCGGAGGTGTTGCTATCTTATCAAGCTTTTCAACCTGTGCTTCAACAGCAGCAATAGCCTGCTCATACTCTTCGCCCTCACCCTTCATGAGGAAACGTATTACTGCCATCAAGTCTTCTTTGTTGTAGTTCTCGCCAACTGCGGGCCACGGAACCCTTGTTGCACCTGTGTTGTAACGGAAGTCTGTCGATTTTGCCATAATAATTCACCACTTTCTTAGATTTTTATAACGAAATTAGTATTGTTTATGCTTTAATATTCAAGCTTTTCAAGTAAAATCCTGCTCAATAACAGTTTTCTTCATAAAGCTTATCACAAATTGCCTGTATTCTCAAAGCACGCTCTGCATTGGTATAATTCGGCTTTCCGCTTTCCAATATAGCATTGAATGCCTTGAACTGCTTTGTGTAGATATTTGTACCCTTGCCGTAATAGGTCTTGGGCTTTGTAACAGTTCTTATCTGCTGAGCTTCATAGCCTCCCTGGGGTGCATAAAGGAATCTGAGCTTGCCGACTTCCTCCTGTCCCAAAGTACCTTCTGCAAAAACGCTTCCGTCAGTGCCGTAAACTTCAAGTCTGCTGGGAGCACAACTGTCGGGAACATTGAAGTTAACGTCAATATGTCCCAATATGCCGCTTTCGGACTTAAATGTTATTACCGCTGTATCTTCAACTTCATACTTAAATGTCTTTGTTGCAAAGAATGCTTTTGCTTTTTCGATATCTTCACCTGTAATGTTCATGAAAAGTTCCATGCAGTGAACAGCAAGATCCATTATGCAACCACCGCCGCCGAGTTCTTTCTTCTGACGCCATGCACCTGCAATTTCGGGATACCAGCAGGAAAACTGCATTTTGAAAAGGTTAACGCCGCCAAGCTTACCTTCTTTGATGAGCTCGGATGTCTTTACATGTAGATTGTGGAATCCCATCATGTAGCCTATTGTAATCTGTTTACCGGCTGCACGGAATGCATCGAGTATTTCCTTGCCGTCTTTCTCATTCAAGGCAATCGGCTTTTCCATAAATACGTTTGCACCGTACTTGAGTGCCAAAAGTGCCTGTTCTTTATGACAGAAAACAGGAGTTGCGATGTATACGGCATCACACTGAACCGTTTTTAAGAGTTCTTCCTCATCTGTGAAGTATTTCTTTACTCCGTACTTCTCTGCGACTGCCTGTGCAACACCAAGCACCTTGTCGGATACTGCAACAATCTCATTGTTTCCGTCTTCCAAGAGAGCGGGAATAGCACGTCTGTCAGCAATACCTCCGGCACCGATAATGCCCCATTTGATCTTTTTCATAACCGTCACTCCTCCTTATGCTTTGTTTACCGAGCCGAACAACCTGATTTTGTTCTCGACCGTCTTTTTGATAAATTCAACTTTTTTATTTCTTGTTTCCAAATAACCGATTCCGCTTTCAATACCCTCTTTCATCGCTCTGTCGCCCGCAAGACACAGATCCGTGAAAATATTGACCTTTGCGATACCGTATTTTATCGTGTCTTTGAAATCATCGTCCGACAAACCGCTTCCGCCATGGAGTACCAACGGTGTATCGATACGCTCACGTATCTCTTTGAGCCTCTCTATGTTGAGCTGCGGCTTTGTTTTGTATACGCCGTGTGCTGTACCTATCGCAACTGCCAGAGCATCAACACCCGTTGCCTTAACATATGCCTCTGCTTCATCGGCAGTGGTATACATATCGGACAAAAGATTGTCTTCGGCGGCCGCCTGGCCGACATGACCTATTTCACCTTCAACCGTTGCTCCGAAAGAATGTGCTATTTTTACTATCTCACGTGTGCTTGCAAGGTTGGTTTCATAATCGGAGGCAGAACCGTCGAACATGACGGAAGAAAAACCGAGTTTCAAAGCTTCTATACATCTGTCAAACGTGAGGCCGTGATCATAATGCATTACTACGGGAACCTTTGCACGCTTTGCCGCCGCAAGCATTGACGGAGCAATAAGTTTGAGCTCACCGTAGGGAAGCAAAACTTCTGCCGTACCTATTACGACAGGTGCATTTAATTCTTCAGCAGCCGCAATTACAGCTTCCAGCATGTCGGTATCGGTGGTATTGAAAAGCCCCACACCGTAATGCTCCTGCTGAGCTTTTTTTAATACATCGTTTAAGTTTACAAGCATATTTCTTTCCTCTTCAAATTTTCACAGTATTTGATTATCTCTTTTTCTTCGCAAAGACCGCTCGTTGCATCTGCACTCTTTAAAGCCATAGCCGCACTGCAGCTTGCAAATTCAAGTATCTCAGCATCTGTTTTATCACAGTACAGCGAATAAAGTGCACCTGCACAAAAAGCGTCGCCTGCACCGGTTGTACCCTTTATCATTTCAGAGGGTACATCAAGCGATGGGACTGCACTAAACCCTTTATCCGAAAGACAAACAGCGAGATCTCTCATGTGGATGATGACCTTTTTTCTTACGCCCATTGACATAAGTTTTTCCGCTATGGACTTAAGATTTTTCTCTTCGGGTTCTATTCCGGTAATGTTTCCTGCTTCTATCTCGTTGATTATAAGATAATCGGTATAGGGCAGACATGGAATTACCAATGAATATCTGTCTGAATTTTCGCTGACCAAGTCTATCGAAGTCAAAATACCGTTGTCACTCGCCTTTTTTAAGATCTTCAGCCCTTCACCTGCATCAACCTTTTCCAAGAGAAGAAAGTATCCTAGATGGAAAATTTCAGGCTTGAATGTTTCAAAGTCTATATCATCTGCACAAAATTTTCCGTCCGCTCCTGCATAAGTAAAGAACGTGCGTTGACCGCCTGTTACGCTCATGACCTCTGTAAAGCTTGTTTTTGCACCGTTTTCGACGATAAGCCTTGAAATATCGAGTGCATTTTGCGAAAGTACGTCTTTTACATACTCTCCTTCCTCATCGTTTCCTATTCTGCCTATTGCATAAACGTCAAGCGTGGGAGCTATCTTTTTTAAATCTACGGCAACATTGGGGACACATCCGCCCACCGACTTTTCAAGACCGATTATTTTTGTAAGCTGACCTGCATCGGGATAAGCGGCAATCTCATTTATTTTGTCAACGAGTATAGTGCCTGCAACGGCAATGCCGTTCTTTTTCATGCTGTTCATAATATTAGTTGCACTCTGCATTCAAGGGGCCTGCAAGCTCGCCTAAGAAGAAGAGTTTACCTGCTATTGTGGGAATATATGTGGATGTTATCCACGGTGTTTTTTCATGACGGAGAGTCATCCAAAGCGACATACCCTGCCACTGCATTCCTCTGCCCAAAGTACCGTCAGCACCGCCTATTGCATAATCCGCCTGCATGAATGTGCCGGGGCCTATTGTGTTTGCTCTGCAGGGAACGAGAGTTGTTCTTGACTTAAAGCTTGTAAGTGCATTCTGTTCCACTGTGAGGGGGTGTATTTTTGCACCTATTCTGTAAGGAGCCTTTTCCCATTCTTCCTTTGTTGCATAATCTGCCGCAAATGTGGGCTCCCAGAATGCTATGTGGCACATCCTACCGATACCGTATACCAGAACAAGCTTTGCACCTTCTGCTTTAAGTGCCGATATCTTTTCGGGATATGTGGGAAGATTATCTTTTGTTGCAAAATTTCTCTGATCCTTGGGAACTGTAAGCTCGCCAAGAGGATTAAAGAGAGCTGTTTCCATTGTATATTGGAATGAACCTGTATTATCGGAAGCAAGTGTATTGCCTTCTGCATCTGCCCATTCGTCCATATTGAATGTATAAACGTGCTCGCAGGATACGTTCCAAGCCTTTATGAAGTAAACAACCCACTTATACATACCCATGGGACCTACGGGAAGAATAAATGCTATCTTTTCGTTTCTGTCTTTTGCAAGCTTTATCTGAAGTGCTATTTCATGCCCCATGTATGTGTTGAACTCTTCAAGATTGTCGCACTTGATGGGCGTAAAATCTTTATTCCAATGTGCCTGCTTGTTTGTTATCGTTTCAGGTGCATCGATACATGCATC
>JAZNWT010000050.1:0-11121 GCA_045593465.1 Clostridia bacterium | reverse complement strand
ATAGTTTCAAGCGTCATATTGCAGTCACCGTAATTTTCATGAACCGAGGCTATTGCGGCAGATACGGGATTCCACGAGGCAAGATCGGTATTTATTACGGGACTATTTTTAATCGCTCTGTTTACGTATCGCCCGAGAGTTATCATAATAAGCGCAAGATGAGATTTTATAGCTTCGTGCCATTCGTGCTTTTTCTCAATCAACTCTATTGATATTGCATCACATAAAGAGAGAATTTTTGTGAGCACTTGATTTGTAAGTCTTGCATATGCAGTAATTGGATTTTCTTTGAAAACGCCGTAGCAAAAATGAGGGCTTGTCGCTTGCGCAAACTCAGAATCAAACCAATCCTTAGGCTCAAAAATAAGCCTTTGTACCGTAAGGTTTTCTCCGTGTTCTGCGGCAAAATATCTGTGCGGTACGTTTGAGTTAATAATGTATATGTCACCGACTTCGCAAGGTATCGCTTGTGAGAGCACCTTGTGTATACCGCGGCCACCTATAACTATACCGATTTCAATCGCACTTTTTGAATAAAGCTTATCAAAACCGAATTCATCGCTATATACAGTATCACAAACAAGTGTGTCCTTTAAAATAAGCGCTTCGTAGGTATCGGCAGACTTAGAAGAATGTATCATACTTAATTTGAGCCCCCTCAAAATAACAATGATAATTTTAACTTATTATAGCATAGATTTTGTTTTTTTAAATAGGTCAAAATTTCTTTTTTGCACAGTCAGACAACAAAACCATATAAATAAGAAAACGACGAGGTAAAGTACCTCCCCGTTTTTAAATAGTATTACGAAAAATTATTCCATAACGATAGCAATCTTAACGCCTGTAAGAGAAATGTTCTTCTCCATAGCGTCAACGTACTGCTCTAACGGATAGTGGTCGGTTACGAGCTTTTCAATCGGAATAGACATCTCACTTGCCTTTCTTATAAAGCCAAGAGTCTCAATGTATTCGTTTGCGCTGTATACCCAGGAACCAACCAATGTGATTTCCTTGTTGCAAAGATCAAAGTGGGGGTTCATTGTGCATTCGCCTGCATTTACAAAGAAGCCCATTTCGCAGTATCCGCCGCCTCTGCGGAGGTACTTATAAGCGTCTGCCGCTGCCTGTGCAACGCCCGTGCACTGGAATACGAAGTCTGCACCGAAGCCATGTGTAAGCTCCTTAACCTTTGCAACTCTTTCTTCAATGGTTGTAAGCTCACGGAAGTTGATAACCTGTGTTGCACCCATTTCCTTTGCAAGATTCAAGCGTGTTTCAACGCCGTCAACAGCGATGATATTGACAACGCCTGCTGCCTTCAATACTGCTATCTGCATCAAGCCGATAGGACCGCAGCCCTGTACGAGAACTGTTGATGAGAAATCTATTATATTAAGAGTCTTTGCACGTGCAAGTGCGTGTACGCATACGCAGGCAGGCTCTATGAGCATACGCTCATCCAATGTCATATCGTTAACAACGAATATTGACGAATTCTTGCGGACGAGTATGTACTCTGCAAACCAACCGTTGAAATGAACATCATCTTCGGGGATAAGTCCATAAACGCCCAAGTTCTCGCAAAGATTGGGCAATTCAGGATAACGGCGGCAGTAATCACATTCATTGCAAAGAAGTACTGATGTAACAACCTTGTCGCCAACCTTTATGGGATCACCCTTTGTGTCGAACTTAACGCCCTCACCTATTGCAACAACTTCGCCTGTGCCCTCATGGCCCAATACTACGGGAGCCATGCCGAAAGGATCATAACGGTATTCGTGAACGTCTGTTCCGCAAATGCCGCAGCCTTCTACCTTAACAAGTATCTCGCCCTCACCGGGAGTAGGTATCTCATGCTCTCTGAGTTCAACAACAGCCTCACCCTCAACACCGTTGACCTTCTTGGGCTTGACCAAATACGCAATACGTGCTTTTGCCATAATGATTCTCCTTTTAGTTATATTTTTACGTTCGTTTTTTATTTAACGATACGTTAGTTATATTATAACTGTGCTAACCTATTATTTCAAGTATTTGCAAAAATTCCGTTTTTATTTATGTTTGTTTATCAATCCGACCAACTTTGAAAGCTCCATTATGACAACGGGAATAAAAATTAGTCCCAAAGCTATCAAGTAAAGCTTGCCCGGAAGAATTATAAGCCCGAATGCGGTTGTAAGCGGTGTAAAGAGTACCGCCGCCATAAGAATTACAGAAGCCAAAGCCGCCATATTGAGCTTACGGTTTGAGAACACGCCGATTTTAAATATTGAATGTTCCGAACGCATATTATATGCCTGAACTACCTGGGAAAGTGCAAGCACCATAAATGCCATTGTCTGACCGCCTGCAAGCACGCCCGTTACCGTTTCGCCTATTCTGAATGCGGCAAGTGTAAGCAGTGCAAACATCAAGCCCTGCAAAGCTATTCTGATGCCGAAACCGTGTGCAAATATGCCTTCGTCCTTGGGTTTGGGCGGCATATCCATAACACCGTCTTCAACAGCCTCCATACCGAGTGCTATTGCAGGTAAACTGTCGGTAACAAGATTTATCCAGAGTAGCTGCATTGAAAGGAACGGCGATTTATGCCACAGTATCATGGCAACAAATACGGTTATGACCTCGCCGATGTTTGTTCCAAGCAAGAAACCTACAACTTTCTTTATATTTGCATATATGCCCCTACCCTCACGAACGGCATCGACTATGGTTGCAAAATTATCGTCGGTAAGCGTCATATCCGCAGCACCCTTTGCAACATCGGTACCGGTTATGCCCATTGCACAGCCGATATCGGCCGCCTTAAGTGCAGGTGCATCGTTTACACCGTCGCCCGTCATTGAAACGACCTTGCCCTTTTTCTGCCATGCTTTTACTATGCGTATTTTGTTTTCGGGCGAAACACGTGCATATACAGATATGCTTTCTACTTTACTGTCAAGCTCTTCCTCGCTCATTGCATCAAGCTGTGAGCCGGTTATCGCCATATCGCCGTCTGTAAATATGCCTAAAGCTTTTGCGATTGCCGTTGCCGTAACAACATGGTCACCCGTTATCATGACAGGCTTTATTCCTGCACGTCTGCAAAGAGCAACCGCATCCTTTGCTTCCTCTCTCGGAGGGTCTATCATACCCACAAGCCCCATGAAAGTTAAGTCTTTCTCCATTGCAACGGGCGTTAATTCATCGGGTATTGAATCTATTTCCTTATAGCCTACGGCAAGAACTCTCAAAGCATTCTCGCTCATTTCATCGTTTATACGTCTTGCCTTTTCTATATCGCCCTCTATACAGATTGAGGACATTATATCGAATGCACCCTTAACTATAACCACATTTTTATCATTCATGCGGCTCACAACAGTCATGAGCTTACGGTCCGAATCAAAGGGTATCTCACCCAAACGCTTATACTCCCTGTTAAGCTCGTCCTTGAGCATACCGTTTTTATGTGCCGCAAAAACTATTGCGGTTTCCGTCGGATCGCCTATGTGCTGTTCTTTACCGTCGTGGAATATTACCGAACCGTCACAGCAAAGTGTACCCATCTTCAAAAGCTCACGCACCTTTTCGGAATTGTTTATACCTATTTCCTCGGTATCTTCCATACCGTCAACATACGCCTTTACAAGCGTCATACGGTTCTGCGTAAGCGTACCCGTCTTATCCGAGCATATTATGGAAGCACTGCCCAATGTTTCAACAGCGGGAAGTCTGCGTATTATCGCATTCTTTTTTACCATACGCTGTACGCCTATTGACAACACTATTGTGACTATTGCGGGCAGGCCTTCGGGGATTGCCGAAACTGCCAAAGATACCGCCGTCATGAATATATCCATAACGGGTATATCATTCAAAAGACCTACAACGAATATTACTGCACACGCCAAAAGTGCAACTATTCCCAAGTATTTGCCAAGCTGTGCAAGCTTCTTCTGCAAGGGCGTTTGTCCCTCATCCTCACTGTCAAGCAGGTTTGCTATTTTGCCCATTTCGGTATTCATTCCCGTTGAAGTAACAACGGCCACGGCAGTACCGTAAGTAATGCTGCAACCCGAAAATACCATGTTTGCTCTGTCACCCAAGGGTGCATCTGCTTTTATTTGTGCTTGTGCGTCCTTTTCGGACGGCACGGATTCACCTGTGAGTGCGGACTCCTCACTCTTTAAGCTTGCACTGTGAATAAGCCTTGCATCGGCAGGCACAAAATCCCCGGCTTCAAGACGTATTATGTCACCCGGCACAAGCTCATCAGCATTTATTATTTTTTCCTCACCGTCACGAATTACCCTTGCGTGCGGTGCGGACATATTCTGAAGTGCGTCAAGTGCCTTTTCCGCCTTGCTTTCCTGCATAACACCCATTACTGCATTTATAACGACTATAAGCAGTATCAGTACGGGCTCGAAAAATTCCTTCGGTTCACCCTCTGTGCACGCAATAACAAAAGATATTATTGCGGCAATTATAAGGATGATTATCATTACATCCTTAAATTGGTCTGCAAATCTTTGAAAATTGGTTTTCTTTTTCTTTTCCTTGAGCTTGTTTTCTCCAAAACGTGCCCGTTTTTCATTTACATCCGATACAGACAAGCCTCTTGCTGCATCAGTTTCAAGCGACTTTATGATACTGTCGATATTTTCGCTGTGGAAATCCACTTTTTTCATACCTCCGAAATTATTTGCTTTTTATTATATCAGCTCTCTGCAGGGAACACATTGCCGTAAATTTAAAAATCACACTTACACAACTATATTTCACTGCCTCGCCAAATTTATACTTAATCCTGAGAGCCCTGAACAAACGGAACTTGTATAGGCACTTCATCTATCGTCCAATTATCCGTGTACGGGATTTCTCCCATTCTTAAGCTCGGACGCGTTGACGGTGCTTTTGCAAGCACTAACTTTTCACGTATCGCCGCAGTTTCTTCGTCGTTTTTATCGCCCTTTCGAATTTCGCACACCGTACCCGGAGCTATATTGTACCATATCCATCTTGCATCGGGTACCGTGAGCCTTACGCACCCGTGCGATACCGCCTTACCCAAGTTTTTATAGCTTGAAGACGTGTATGTTGATGCATCCTTTTGTGAATACAATATTGTATGAAAATAAAATGCTTTGTATATCTGTGACCAATACTGACCGTACACACCGTCGTTCACAAACTTTCCGAAGCGTACACGGTATGCTTTCATTTCAAAAGTACCCGTCGGCGTATGTCCTCTTGCTCCGGTTGAACAAAGCATATATCTCACGGGAACGGTATACTCGCCATTCAAGTCCTGCTTATGTATCATTACTACCTGATGTGAAACATCGACCGTTATTTTATATGTTCCTGTCTCGGGATAGCCCGAAGGATACTCATATATGCCATTATCGCCCACAAGCTCCTCGAAAGCCATTTTTGTCGTGGGAGCTAAAAGTGCAAACTCTTTCTCTTCACGGTTTTCGGTAGAATCATCAAACAGCTTATTCTTTGTTGTATCATCGCAAATGCCGTTTTGGGCAAGAGAATTATGCTTTTGGAACAGTATTACGGCAAAAAACGTGTTTGTATCATATTCACCCGTAAACTCATTCTGCGTAAGATAGCCAAGCTTTATAAGACGCTTTTGAATTTGAACGATATCACTGTACGAGATTTTTATATTCTCAGTTTGAGCCGTAGGTCGGGGCGTTTCTTCAACCGTTGCATCTGCTTTTGCCTCCACCGCATCAAGGTTTGCAAAAATTCTGTCACTTAGAATTACGGTTGTCATAAACATAGCGACGCACGCCAAAAGCAAATATATAATTATCTTTTTGTAGGGCATAATCTCAAAATTCCTCACAATGCATTTGTTGACTAAATTATACCCTACATTACTCCGTTTTTCGACAAAACATATATTTATTTACAAAAAAGCAAAACCGCACCCGTTTTCGGATGCGGTTCGATAATTTTATCAGTTTATAACGGGAAGCTTACAGAGAGCTTTCTGTATTTCTTCATCGGTAGGAACATAGTTTTCCATCTCGCCGTTGTGGAACTTTTCATATGCATACATATCAAAATAGCCTGTTCCCGTAAGTCCGAATACTATGGTTTTTTCCTCTCCCGTTTCCTTGCACTTCATCGCCTCATCTATTGCAATGCGTATTGCGTGTGAGCTTTCGGGAGCGGGAAGTATTCCCTCAACTCTTGCAAACTGCTCTGCCGCCGCAAAAACTTCGGTCTGCGAAACCGAACGTGCTTCCATAAGCCCGTCATCATAAAGCTGTGAAAGCGTTGAACTCATGCCGTGATAGCGAAGTCCTCCTGCATGGCTTGCCGCAGGTATATATCCGCTTCCCAAGGTATACATCTTTGAAAGAGGACAAACCATTCCCGTGTCACAGTAATCATATGCGTATTTACCCCTTGTAAGGCTGGGACACGAAGTAGGTTCTACCGCTATGAAGTGATAATCCGCTTCACCCCGGAGCTTTTCGCCCATGAACGGAGCAATAAGTCCGCCCAAATTCGAGCCGCCGCCTGCACAGCCGATTATTATGTCGGGCTTTATATCATACATATCGAGTGCCGTTTTTGTTTCAAGACCTATTACTGACTGGTGAAGCATTACCTGATTGAGTACGCTTCCCAAAACATAGCGATAACCGTCTTGTTTTGTTGCGGCTTCGACAGCCTCGGATATTGCACAGCCCAAGCTTCCGGTTGTACCGGGATGCATTTCTAAAATCTTTCTTCCAACCTCGGTTTCCATTGACGGCGACGGTGTAACCGAAGCACCGTATGTACGCATAACCTCACGGCGGAAAGGCTTTTGCTCATAAGAGCATTTTACCATGTAAACCTTACAGTCAAGGTCGAAATACGAACAAGCCATTGAAAGTGCCGTACCCCACTGACCTGCACCCGTTTCGGTAGTCACACCCTTTAAGCCCTGCTGTTTTGCATAATATGCCTGTGCTATGGCAGAGTTGAGCTTATGACTGCCGCTCGTGTTATTGCCCTCGAATTTGTAATATATTTTTGCAGGAGTCTGCAATTTCTCTTCAAGGCAGTACGCACGCACCAAAGGTGACGGACGGTACATTTTATAGAAGTTGCGGATATCTTCGGGAATTTCAAAATAAGCCGTTGTATCATCAAGCTCCTGCTTAACAAGCTCTTTGCAGAACACCTTTTCAAGTGCTTCTTTATCTATGGGCTGTTTCGTTGCAGGATCAAGCAAGGGTGCGGGCTTATTCTTCATATCTGCACGCAGATTGTACCATGCCTTGGGCATTTGCGATTCTTCGAGATAAATTTTGTACGGAATTTCTTTGCTTGACATTTTTTCTGTCTCCTTTCAGTTTGTTGGGACAAAATAAAAACCCTGTCCCTGCTTATTTGCTGGGACAGGATAAAATTTCAATCCTGCGGTGCCACCCGGCTTGGCATATCGTTATATGCCCACTTTTTGCATACCTTCATATGCAGACCTTTTTTCACGAAGAGCCACACTCCGTCTCACATACTCCCTTTTCATAAAGGTTTCCGATCGCCCTCAAAAGCCCATTCAGCATCATGTTTTTCACTGCTTTCCACCATAATGCAGCTCTCTGTAGAAAAAGGTATGAAGCCTACTTACTCTTTCTCAACGGTTTAATGCATTATACTGCATTTTTTCAAAAAGTGTCAACAGTTATTTGCACATCATTGAATTACACATCATTGCAATATATAATATTGCTCATCACAAAGCAGGAGCATTATATGACTGTATCGGGCAAACTTGATTTCTCGCATTTTTTAGAAATGGAGCTTTTGGAAAAGCAATTTTATGATGCAGAATATATAACACCTGCACAAGAAGCGTTTGAATGGTATAAAAAATATCCGTATTCGGTTATTGCCATACAAGCTGACGACAAAATTGCAGGCTTTATAAATATGTTTCCCATTTCCGACTCTGTTTTTTATAAGCTTAAAATAGGCTCATTTAACGACAAAAACCTTACAGTAAACGATATAATCGACATCGATATGCCTCAGAACGCTCCCCTGCATATGTTCCTGAGTTGTATAGTTACTGCAAAAGAATACAGAAATGCAGGCATTACAAAGCTGTTGCTCAAAAAAGCAGTAGAGCAGTATTCGCATAAAAAACAGCTTTTTGATTTTATTTTGATGGATACCGTAACCGCCAGCGGAAATAAATTTGCACAAAAATACGGTTTTAAACCCATCTGTTCAACCGACCATGGCACGACCGTGTATATGCAAAGCTATGAAGATTTTGCGGCAAAATGTGAAATAATGACTTTCCGTCATTATGAAATTTGATGCTAATGCATCAAGTGAAATGAAAGAAATCCACCCACGCCCACAGACATTTCACACATCCCTGATGGATTTATTTCGTTGAAAAAACGACATGTTTCACCATGTCGTTTTTTCTGGCACACCATACTGGATTCGAACCAGTGGCCTTCCGCTTAGGAGGCGGACGCTCTATCCTACTGAGCTAATGGTGCATAATATTTCGGGCACATTCTGCTTTTCGATGTGCCCAAATATTATAATTTAGCTTACTTTTATTGTCAACCTCAGGTGTGCTTATAGTCGAGCTTACCCAATTTTTCGAGCTGTTCGTTTGCACCGATGACTACGAGTATATCATCTCTTTCAAGCGGCATTTGCGGATCTATTGAAACTATTATTTCGCCGTTTCGTCTTATTGCAATTACCGATACACCGTATTTTGTTCTTACATCAAGCTCAACAAGGGATTTATTCGCCCACTTTGCGGGTAAGCGTATTTCGTTTATGCTGTACTCATCGGAGAGTTCAAGATAATCGACTATGCTGTCTGAAGTTAGAGAACGTGCAAGACGCACACCACTGTCACGCTCCGGTTGTATTACCTTATCAGCACCTGTTTTGTACAACAATTTTGCATGAAGCTCATCCGATGCTTTTGCTATTACATATTTTGCACCTAAGTCCTTGCACAAAACCGTAGTAAGTATCGATGCTCGAATATCATCTCCTATGCTTATTACAACGCAATCAAAGTTGCGTATGCCAAGCTTTGAAAGTGTCTGCTCATCCGTTGTATTTGCCTGTACGGCATGAGTAACCTCCATCATTATGGCCCGAATGATCTTTTCATCCGTATCCACAGCCAACACTTCATTTCCCAATTTACAAAGCGTTGTTGCCAAGCTGAATCCGAATCTTCCAAGACCTATTACTGCAAAGCTTTTCATGTAATCTTTCCTTTCCTTATCCAACCATCATATCTTCTTCGGGATAGCGTATCTTCGAACTTACTTCCTTACCGCCAAATGCCAACGCCAATGTTAAAATACCCACTCTGCCAACATACATAAGTATGCACAGTATCATCTGCGTTGCAACCGATGCTTCTGCCGTAACACCAACTGTAAGACCGACAGTTCCGAGTGCCGATGCCACCTCATACAGCTGGTTTAAAAATGTGTGAGTACCCTGCTGTTCTGCAACGGATATTGCAAGAACCGATAATATAAGAACCAAAAAACCTATGGTGAAAATACATATTGCCCGTCTTACCGTGCTTCTTGGAAGTCTTCTTCCAAAGCTTTCATCATCCTCAGAGCCTCGTATGAATGAACGGACCGATATCAGAATTACCGCTATTGTGGTAACCTTAATACCGCCTGCCGTTCCTGCAGGTGCACCGCCGATAAACATAAGAACTGAACTGATAAGCTTTGATGCGTCGGTAAGTCCATTCTGGTCAATCGTATTGAATCCGGCGGTTCTGCAAGTGGTTGACTGAAAAAGAGAGGCCATTATTTTTTGCCAAATACTCATTTCGTCCATTGTGGCGGCATTATTGTATTCAAGCACAAAAAATATCAAAGCACCTGCAAAAAGCAAAACAAAATACGCTCTCAGCACAACCTTTGTATGCAGTCTGAAATGAATATGCTTCCTTTTCGGTTTTTCCAACAAATCCATAAGCACGGAAAAGCCGAGCCCGCCGAGTACTATCAGCAGTATTGTGGTTACGTTAATTATGGGGCTTGACACATATGATGTAAGCGAAGCATAATTGCCCATTAAATCAAAGCCTGCATTGCAAAAAGCGGAAACGCTGTGAAAGATACTGTACCAAACACCCTTTGCAAAACCGAAATCGGGGATAAAACGTGTTGAATAAAGCAGTGCACCGACTGCTTCTATCGACAATGACAGTTTTAATGCCATTAGAGCCAAACTCACAATACCCTGCAACCGTTCTTCGCCCATGGACTCGGCAAGCGTCATCCTTTCTTTAAGGGACATTTTTTTTCGCCGAAGTGCCATAAAAAATGCGGTTGCAACCACCATGAAGCCAAGACCGCCAAGCTGTATGAGGAGCAATATTATAAGCTGACCGAAAAACGTGAACTTGGTTCCCGTGTCAACAACAATAAGACCTGTCACGCACGAAGCTGACGTGGAAGTAAAAAGAGCTTGATAAAAGCTCAGGCTCTCGCCGTGCACCGCAGCAGGAAGCATGAGCAAAAGCGTGCCGATTAAGATAACTGCTAAATATCCTAACGGCAAAAGTCTTATGGGCGATATTCCTTTTTTGTACGCTTTTTTCACAGTTTAATTCCAATCAAATTATATTGAATCATTTTGAAAGCAATACATGTGCAAGCTCTTTTATATCCGGTTCCATGCCGGATGCAATATCAAGCATACAGCCGTTCAAAAGAGTAAAAAACAGCGGTGTTCTTTTTGTTATAAGCTGAGCCTCTCTGGGACGTATTTTGAGCGTTCCCATCTCAAGTATAACCGACCACTGGGTATACTTTTCCCTCAAGAGCTGTGCCGCCGCTTCATTTCGTGCCGCCTCAACGCTTATTACCGTATGCAGCTTGCATACGTCCTCCTGTTCGAGTATGCTTCGAGTTAATTCTTCTATTGATTCTTCGGGAGGCTGCCTTCTGTCTATTGAAGATACCCATGCAAAAAACAGTTCCGTTATAACATCGGTATTTATTGCAATTATATCCAAAACAAGGCCTTCTTTCGTGGGATAGTAATAATACAAAGTACCCTTGCTAACGGAAGCAGCGGCAGCTATATCATTAA
>JAZNWT010000049.1:0-8011 GCA_045593465.1 Clostridia bacterium | reverse complement strand
AAGCCCCGTTTTTTCCTGTATCGGAAGTGCATCAACATCGCCACGAACACCTATTGCTCTGACGCCCTTGCCGATGCAGGCACATATGCCGCCGTTGCTGTATGTAATATATTCAATATTCAGCGTATCTAAATATTCACGAATAAAGGCGAGTGTTTTATACTCCTCACCCGAAAGCTCAGGATTTTCATGCAGTATACGACGTAAGCTTACAGCTTCATCATATACCTTTTCTGCTGATTCAATAATTACACTTGCATTCATATACATGATTATTATTTCTGTTTTTAATCCTCACGCTTACCGTTTATAAATACCGCCGCAGTCTTTGTAAGATAATGGAACGGATGTCCCGTAAATACAACGATATCTGCATCCTTACCTATGCTTATTGAGCCTATTTTATCATCAACACCTGCTGCTTTTGCCGCATTTATGGTTATTGCACGGAAAGCCGCATCTTCATTTAAGCCCTCACGGACAGTCAACGAAGCAAGATACGGCAGCTGCCACAATGCGATAACATCATGGTCGGTTGTTATTGCTATCTCAACTCCTGCACTGTTAAGCTCTGCCGCCATTGCAAGCGAACCGCCCACCGTTTCGGGCTTGCCTGCAGGACCTATACACGGCCCTACTATGGGGATCATTCCCGATTCTGCTATTTCCTTTATTATTTTTGAACCGCCCGTTGTATGAACGGTTGAGCATCTTATATTGAATTCTTTCGCAATGCGAAGTGCCGTTAATATATCGTCAGAGCGGTGTGCATGAATATGTGCAGGGATTTCCCTTTTAAGAAGCGGTATAAGTGCTTCATACTCTGCGTCATAAACATCTTCGCCTGCTTCTTTTTTATTCATGTAACGCCTTGCATTCTCAAGCGTCTTTCTGAAAATAGCCGCTGTCGCCATTCTGGTCATGGGTGAACGGTCTTTTCTTTCACCGAAATTACGTTTGGGATTTTCGCCTGTCGCACACTTTATCGCACAGGGAGCTTTTAATATCATATTTTCAACATTATTGTCTGAGCAAAGCTTCATAACAGCCGCCTGGCCGCCCATAACATTGGTACTGCCGGGTGAAACAACTACGCTTGTTATACCTGCTTTTCGTGCTTTGGGTATTGCAATATCAAACGGATAAAAGCCGTCAACAACACGCATATCGGGCGTTACGGGAGATGTTGTTTCGTTGCAGTCCTCACCCTCCCATCTTACGCCTTCCTCGGAAATGCCTATATGTGTATGTGCATCCATCAGACCGGGCATTATGTAGCCGCCCTGAGCATCAAGTACTTCGCCGTCATACGCTTTTGCTTCTGCCATATCACCGAAAGCAGTAATAACTCCGTTTTCAAAATCCACATAACCGTTTTCATAACGGCCGTTTTCAATGGTGAGCAATACTCCGTTTTGTATTCGCATAAGCTATGCCTCCAATCAATTCATCGGGATAAAAAATGATATTATAACCATTATAATGCCGCATACCGCACGTGCAACAGATAGTGCCGCGTCCGCCTGTTTTTCTGTAAATTCTTCGGCGGTCGTATTAGTCTTTGATGTTAAATCATCGTCGAAATCTTCGCTGTCCATTCTAAATGACGGTCTGTGCGGCTTCTTTTTTTTAAATCTTCTGTGAAAATACGGTATCTTCGCCTTCTTTTTGTTTGGATTTTTTCCAAAAGGACGCATACCCGTCATTTTCAAATATGTGAACCAACCCCAGCATATCATCACAAAACCCAATGCACAAACGGCACTTACCGTATAAAATCCTCCTCCAAGCAAAACTCCCAAAAGCAAAGCTATAACAAGTGCAATTCCAAGATATGCAAAGGTTGTCTTGTAAATAAACCGAATATACTTTTTTCGTTCTTCCTTTTGCATTTATACCTGCTTCTCTAACTCTTTTCGATATCCGTCAAGCTCTTTTTGATTAGCTAATATAAAATGCCCCTTTGTTATCTCTTCCCAAACAGGTTTATCCGTGCTGTAATTATGAATGCTTCTGTCATAAGTCAAGAGCTTCTTGTTGCGTTCGATTTCGGGATCGGGATATGGCACAGCAGAAAGCAACGCTTTTGTATAAGGGTGCAGAGGATGCTCGAAAAGCTCCTCGCACTGAGCAAGCTCAACTATACGTCCCTTATTTATAACTGCAATTCTGTCTGAAATAAAGCGTACCACGGAAAGGTCATGAGCAATGAACAAATATGTAAGCTCACGCTCACGCTTGAGCTTATTCAGCAAATTGATTACCTGTGCACGAATTGAAACGTCCAATGCCGAAATAGGCTCGTCCGCCACAACAAAATCGGGATTCATAACAAGGCTTCTTGCAATACCTATTCTCTGCCTTTGACCACCCGAAAATTCATGCGGAAATCTTGAAGAAAACTCGCTCGAAAGACCTACTTCGCCCATTATGGCTTCTACTTTCTTCAAACGGTCTTTTTCATTGTCGAAAAGATGATAATTATACAAGCCCTCGGAAACTATATAATCCACCTTTGCACGCTCATTTAAAGATGCCATCGGGTCTTGAAAAATCATCTGCATTTCCATATGGAGCTTCTTCTTGGTATTTTTATCAAGCTTGCCCGTAATCTTTTCGTTGCGGAATATAATATCTCCGTCAACCTTATTGTAAATACGCATTATAGCACGGCCGATGGTTGTTTTGCCGCTTCCCGATTCACCAACAAGTGATAATGTTTCGCCCTTATAAATATCAAAGCTTACATCATCAACAGCTTTGAATTCCTTGCCGCCAAGCTTGAATTTTACGGTCAAATCCTTCACCTGAAGCAGTTTTTCGGCATCATCATATTTAAATGGCTCCGCCGCCTTTTGCTCCTGCTTTTTCTGTGCATCACGCATAGCAAGCATTTCACGGTGTTCCTTTGCATACGGATGCAAAAGCCACGTCTTTGCATAGTGCGTATCCGTAACTTTGAAAACAGGCGGCTCTTCTTCAAAATCTATTTCCATTGCATCAACATTACGTGGTGCAAAAGCATCGCCCTTTATTTCTTTAAACAAATTGGGAGGTGTGCCCTTAATTGAATAAAGGTCATTGCCTTTTATGCCAAGCTGGGGCATTGACTGTAAAAGTGCCTTTGTATAGGGATGGACCGCCTCATAGAATATGTCTTTTACAGTGCCGTATTCGACTATCTGACCTGCATACATAACAGCAACAGTATCCGCAACATTTGCAACCACACCAAGATCGTGAGTAATATACACGACCGTCATTTTAAGTTCTCTCTGAAGCTCTCTGATAAGATTTAGTATCTGTGCCTGAACGGTAACATCAAGTGCAGTTGTAGGCTCATCGCATATTAAAATTTCAGGTCTGCAAGCAATAGCAGTTGCAATAACAACACGCTGACGCATACCGCCCGAAAATTCGTGCGGATACTGCTTATATCTGAATTCCGCGTCATTTATGCCGACTTTTTTAAGTATTTCAATAGCTTCCTTTTTCGCCTGCTCATGCTCTGTGCCAAAGTGCCATGTTATAACCTCCGTTATCTGTTCACCTATTGTACGCACGGGGTTCAATGATGTCATAGGATCCTGAAATACCATGGCTATTTTCTTGCCGCGTACACTCAGCCATTCTTTTTCCGTTTTGTAGTTTGTAAGATCCTCATCACGGTACTTTATTGTTCCGCCCGTGATTTTTCCGTTTTTATCAAGCATACCTATAAAGGATTTGGTAAATACCGATTTACCGCATCCCGATTCACCGACTATCGCAAGCGTTTCACCCTCATACAAATCAAGCGAAGCACCCCTGACGGCAGTCAATACCTTACCTCTTAAATTAAACTGTATTTCAACATCTTTTGCGGAGAAAATGCAAGGAGAATTATGTCCGTTATTTTGCATGGTTAACCTTTCCCCTTTCTCACACATGGTTACGCGGATCCGATGCATCGGCAAACTTATTGCCGATAACATAGAATGCAACCGTGATTATGCAAAGTATTATTGTGGGAAGCAGCATCTGGTAAGGATGCAGTGTAAACGATGCACGTCCTTGGTTTACTATATTTCCGAGTGTTATTGCATCAACGGGCAAGCCTACACCTACAAAGCCGAGGAAAACCTCGGAACCAATCGAATACGGTATGCACAAAGCCGCCTCCATGATTATAAGGCTTATTATGTGCGGAATAATATTTTTCGTAGCAATTCTTCTCATGGGTGTACCCAAGCAGCGTGACGCAACATTATACTCACTGTCACGAATGGACAGTATGCGGTTTCTGAAAAATCTCGCTTCAACGATCCAACCTCTTGATGCCATTGATATAAACAGCGTCAAATAGCTTGTATTCATGATATACGCCAAAAGCACCAAATAAACGGTTGACGGTATATTTGTTATGACGTTATATATTTCTATCATTATCGGGTCAAGCTTTTTATTGTAGCCCCAAATAGCACCTACTATCATACCGATACCTACATCGGATATTGCAATACACAGTGCAAGCAAGAATGAATTCCTTACACCGTACCATGCACGTGCCCATATGTCCCTGCCCAAGGTATCCGTACCAAACCAATGCTCACTGCTCGGACGGTTATTCCATTCAAGAGGGAACAGTGAAACCTTATTCGGGTCAACATCGGAAACTATGGGATATATAAAGCTCATTAAGATTATTGCGGCAATCAATACAACGAGTGCCAATACAGCTTTATTCTTAAAAAATGTACGAATGGTCGAACGCCAGTATGAGTAATTTGAATAACCCGTATCTTCGCTTAACATATTGTCAAAAACAGCGGCACGGAATTTGAGCGGATTCAAAGTTTTTTGAGAATCGTTCTTCATGCTTTCCATACTCTTATTCCTCCTCCGTAAGCTTAATACGCGGGTCTACCGCCGCAACCAAAAGGTCACCCAGGAATACACCTATGACGGACAGTATTGCATACATAAGCACAATGACCTGAACCAAATTATTATCCTGGCTCTTAATTGCTGTTGTAAGCAAGCCTCCCGTGCCGGGGATTGCATAAAGGCTCTCAATAACCAACGAACCGGAAATTATAAAAAGCAAGTCACTCGGTAAATAAATGACCAGCGGAATTATCGCATTTTTAAACACATGCCTTCTCAAAACCTGCTTTTTAGGCAGACCTTTAACGAGTGCAAATTTAACATAATCACGGTTTTCTTCATCAACCATGAAACGACGCAGCCAAAGTGCATACCATGCAATGCTGCCGAGTGCAAGACAAATTACAGGCAAAATCCATGATGAAGGATCATCTTTCTTAAACACCATGGGAAGATTGAACCATAATGATATCCAAACCTGTATAAAGAATAAATAAATCAGATTGGGAATTGCACGAACTATCAAAATATAACCCGTGCCCAGGCGGTCACCCCAACGGTCTTTAAAACGCACCATCAAAAGACCGAGTGACAAACCGAGTACGATACCCAAAAGCATACTTGAAAAACCAAAAGCCGCAGTTACGGGTATCTTTTCTGCAAGTAATGTTGAAATGGGGACTTTGGGATAAACAGTAAGGCTCCTTCCAAGGTCGCCCTTGAACAGGTTAACCACAAAACGACCAAGCTGTACTATGGGATGATCCAAAAGACCTTGATTTCGGAGGTAGGACATACGGGTTGCTTCGTCTGTTTCTTTCAGCATTTCCTGCGGGAAATAGCCACTAAGCGGCATAAGACGCAGCAGCATGAATACTGCCACAAATACGATTGCAACAGTAAGTAAAGAATTAAGTGTTCGTTTTAGGATGTATTTTCCCACAATATCCCTCCGATTGTTGACGACCTATCAAAAAAACTTCGCTCTGCCTGCTTATTTTGCAAGCAGAGCGAAGAATGAATTTTGGAAGTTCGCTGTTTTATTTAGCAGCAAGTGCTTCTGCTCTTTCTACTTCATAAGCGGCATCCAATGTTTCAAACTCGGCCTTTGTCAAAGGCTCAGCCATAACAAGAGTGCCCTTATACTTTGTGTTTCCGTAGAGAGTCAACGGTGATGTATAAGGAACAGAATAGCTCATGTAGTAGCCACGGAGTGAAGATATAAACGGAATTACAAAGCCGTTGCCGCAAAGGTAAGCTTCCGCTTCTGCGAAATACTGCAATCTTTCTTCAAATGTTGTTGCATTGAGTGCCTTTTCAACAAGAGCATCAAATTCGGGAACATTGTACTTACCTACATTCTCGGCACCGTCAGTTGTCATACGTGTGAGTATGCCTGAAGGATCTGCATAGCCTGTTGAGAGTGAATCGAAGTAAATATCATAGTTGAGAGGATCTGCAACCGTGCCGTATGTCCAGCCGCTGTAAGCCTGAATCTGGAAGTCGATATATTCTGCACCGATTGATTCTTCTATCATAGCCTTAAAGAGCTGAGCCATGATGATTTCGCTTTCGTCATCAGTGCCGACATAGCAGATAGTAACAGGCAATTTACCGTCTACATCAAAGCTGCATACGGGCAAGTAATCAACGGTAGTTGCTTCACAACCGATGATGTTGCCGTTTTCATCGCACAATTCCTTGATAGCAGCTTCCATATACTGCTTTGCAAGTTCAGGCTGATTATAATCGGTTTCCTTGATTTCCTTCAAGGGGCTGTAATCAGTGTAATCAACACCGTTGCTGTCATAGATAGCACCTTCTGCATTGATTGTATTACGGAGTATTCTTGAAGGATCTACAGGCTCACGCAATGATGCGAGTGACTCACGGTTGAGTGAGTAAAGAAGAGCCTTACGGAAGTTTTCATTGTTGATGAACTTGTTGAATTCGGGGTTTTCGCCTGCAAAGTCGAGCCACAAATAGTTTGTTGAGAAGCTGTGGCTTGTGGGCAAGAGCTTGTCCTCCCACTCTGTTCCCTGCAATGAAAGGTAAGCTTCTGCTTCAACTGAAGTATAGTCAATCTCGCCACGCTTGAACATTTCAAGTGAAGTTGTTCCATCGGGAATCATCTGGTATTCGATAGTATCGATTGTGATGTTTTCAAAATCCCAATACTTCTGGTTTGCAGTAAGTGTTATAGCCTTATCACGTTCGAAAGCGGAAACATAATAAGCACCGCAATAGAGCATATGCTCGTTATCGACTGCGAAGTCTTCACCCAAAGCTATTGCATAATCGTATTCAACAGGCAAAAGAAGCATGCTGCTTTCAACGAGTGAAAGGAAGTAAGGTGTGCTTGTGTCGAGAGTATATTCAACAGTGTACTCATCGATAGCCTTAACACCAACCTTCTCATCGAAAGATGCAACTACATCTTCACGGTTCTGGTCTGTAATGATACCGGAATCTATATCATCAAGTGTCCAGTAATAATCATACAAACCTGCGATAAGATCACGTATAACACGAAGTGAATATGCACCGTTGAGAGGATCTGCAATGTAACGGATACCGTCAACAAAGTCCTGTGCAGTTACTTCATATTCTGTTTCTGCACCTGTGTGATCCACCCACTTAACGCCTTCACGAATCTTGAACGTCCAAACAGTCTGGTCTTCGTTTGATTTCCAGCTCTCAGCTAAAGAGGGAACATAAACACCATATGTGTTGGGCTCTACAAGACCGTCAATGCAGTTTGCGATAATTTCACGAACTGTTGCATAAGCAGTTGTGTAGTAGTTGAAGGATGCATAGGAAGATGTGAAGTATGTCTTATAAACACGTTCAAATTCCTTGCCTTCAAGGATCTTGTCAGCAGCGTTCACTGCTTCACCGGGCTCCAAGGTAGGATTAGGTGTCGAATTGGGGTCTGCCTGAGGCAAGAACTGGCATGCTGCCATACCGAGTGTCATAGCCACTACGAGCAGGATTGCTATAAAGCGTTTCATGAGTGTCCTCCTTCTTTTGTTGGGATTTATCACTTTCACAATAAACCCATATTAACATACCCTACTATTTTACACGGCATTGTGTCGATTGGCAAGATTGATTAACACATTTCAACATTTTTATATGCTTTATT
>JAZNWT010000048.1:0-4630 GCA_045593465.1 Clostridia bacterium | reverse complement strand
CGTAACCTCTTGACATATCAACCTTTAAACCCTTTGGTTTGCAGGAAGCGTATTCTTCTTTTGCCTGCTCAAAAAAGGACAAGAGTTCATCACGATTCATTTCTTTTAATGTCTTCATAAATCCAAATCTCCGCATTTTAGTATTTACAGTATTGTAAACTGTATTTTGTACCTTGTAAATATGCAATTTTGAAAATTACAAATTGCAAAAATCATTTCTGTTTACTTTGTATAGGTACTGATATAAAATATAATATATGGAAAATGCGATTGAAAAACTTAAAAATTTTATAGACGAATCAAATTACATTGTCTTTTTTGGCGGTGCAGGTGTATCGACCGAAAGCGGAATAAGCGATTTTCGCGGTGAGGACGGTATTTTCAAGGCTTTGAAAAAATACGGTCAGCCTCCCGAGGTGCTTTTGTCCCATAGCTTTTTCATGCGGCATACGGAAACTTTTTATGAGTATTACAAATCATCGCTCTTAGTTACCGATGCACTTCCCAATGCCGCACATTATGCACTTGCAAAGCTTGAAAGCCTGGGCAAATTAAAAGCAGTCATAACTCAAAATGTTGACGGATTGCATCAAAAGGCAGGGAGCAAGAAAGTGTTTGAGCTTCACGGCTCTATTTACAGAAACCGTTGCATGAAATGTCTCAAAGCTTATGATGCAAAATTCATTGAAGAAGCAGAAAAAGTACCGCATTGTACCTGCGGCGGAACAGTAAAGCCCGAAGTGGTTTTATATGAAGAAGCCTTGCCGCAATATGAATTCGATTCTGCGATTGAGCATATTTCAAAAGCGGATATGCTTATTGTGGGCGGAACGTCACTTGTTGTAAATCCTGCGGCTTCGCTTGTTAACTGTTATATGGGAAACAAGCTTGTGCTTATAAATAAAAGCAGTACGCCGTATGATAATAAAGCAAACCTTATAATAAACGATAAAATTGGGGAAACACTAAAAAAGGTGATACAATGACTGATTTATTGGTAAAGCTTTTTGTAAAAGATGCGGATAATACCTGTGACTCTAAAGTGCGTGAAAAGTACGGCGTGCTTGCAGGAGTCGTGGGCATAGTTTTAAATCTTATACTCGGTGCGGCAAAGTTCATTATAGGACTTTTGTCGAAGAGTATTGCAATTCAGGCGGATGCAGTCAACAACCTTGCAGACATGGGCTCGTCCGTGGTAACCGTTATAGGTTTTAAGGCGGCAAACAAGAAAGCCGATAAAGAGCATCCTTTCGGGCATGCCCGAATCGAGTATATTGCAGGGTTGATAATAGCGTTTATAATACTCATAATCGGTCTGTCGCTTTTTAAAGAGTCGGTAATGAAAATCATACAGCCCGAAGAAGTTAAGTTTTCATACATAACTGCAATAGTGCTTATACTGTCAATATTCATTAAACTGTATTTGAGTTTCTTTACTTCAAGCATAGGTAAACGCATAAACTCCCATGCTTTAATGGCGGCAACAACGGACAGTATCTGTGATGTTATATCAACATCGGCAATACTTGTTTCAAGCGTGGCAGGGCATATTTTCAAAATAAACATAGACGGTTATGTGGGCGTGCTTGTTGCAGGCTTTGTTGTGTATTCGGGAATAGGAATAGTTAAAGATACAATAAGTCCGCTTATGGGTGAAGCTCCCGATCCCGAAATGATAAAAGAGCTGTCGGACAGGCTCATGTCATACGAGGAGATAATAGGCTTGCATGATATAATAGTGCATAATTACGGCCCGTCAAGAGTTATTGCAACAGCCCATGCGGAAGTGCGTGCAGACGGAGATATACTGCATATGCACGAAGTAATGGATATGGCTGAGCGTGAAATAGGCAGTGCAATGAATTTGCTTTTAACCTTGCATATGGATCCTATAGAAACCGATAATCGGGTTTTAAACATCGCAAAAGAGCAAATTAGCACAATAATCGACGGTTTTGAAGAAAAACTGCATTTTCATGATTTTAGAATGGTTAGCGGTGAGCACAACTGCAACTTGCTTTTTGATATAGTCGTACCGCCGAGTACCGATGAAGAAAGGCAAGCGGAAATACGAAGTATAGTTTGTCAAAAGGCAAGAGAAAAAGACTCAAGATACAACTGCATAATAGAAATAGATATAGACTATACGGGGCATCATTAACTTTGCTTAACAATGTTTCAAAACACAAAGTCGCTGTAATAAATTCAGCGGCTTTTTTGATTTTTAAACTTATTATTAAAAGCTGATAAACATATTATTAACTTCGAGGGTAATCGTTTGCCTTGCAAAATTTATTCTCTTATAATGAGCGTGGTATTATATATTGGAATGATAAAGTGAGGTATTTTTATGATAAATAGATTTTTTAAGCGAGTAACGGCATTACTTTTGAGCATACTGCTTATGCTTCCTGCTTTTTCGAGTGCATTTGCAGTAAGTGCAGAGCCAATGGCTTCTGCCGGCACGATACAGATAACCGCATCAAAAAGCACGGTAATGCCCGGCGATGAGGTGGAAATTACCGTTTCGTTTTCGGGCGGACTCGGTGCATCAAATGTAAGTGTACTTGAGATTTCCATACCAATAGACACCTCGTTTTTTGAATATGTAAGCGGACGCTCACCGCTTCCTTCCTACGGCACTACGACGGGCGGCATTGCTTTCAGAAAAGGAAAGAGCGACGTATTCTGTAATTGGGTGGACGTTTTTGAAACATTGCCCCGGGGTACAACAACGATATGCAAATTTACGCTTCGTGTAAATGATGAAGCATACGGCGTTCAGACGCTTTCAATAAGCGGTAAATCGTTTATAACGGACGCTGATGACAATGATATCGGCTTTTCAACACGGTCTGCAAAGGTGCAAAGACAAACAGCACCTGTTTCTACACCTACCCCTACTCCGACAGTTAAGCCCACGGCAACAGTAAAACCGACCGCAACAGTAAAACCCACAGCTACCGTAAGACCTACGGCAACAGTTAAGCCCACGGCAACCGCAAAGCCCACAGCAACGGTGAAACCCACCAAAACGCCCAAGCCCACGGCAACCGTAAAACCTGCAAAAACTCCGATACCCACGGCAACACCTGCGTTGACGCCCACTCCGATGTCAACGGTTGAAGCGAGTGTTGAACCCACCATTGAAATAATAACCGAAGTTCCGTCAATTACGGAAGCTCCCGAAGAATTGGTGCTTGTTACCGAGGGCGAGGTTACATACCGAATAATCGACAACGACAGAGCTGTTGTTTACTCCTGTGCCTCAACGGCTACGGGTGAGCTTGAGATAAAATCGTCCGTAGAGGGAAGAAGCGTTGTCGGTGTTGACGATTATGCGTTCCATGACTGCGGCATAGAGAGTGTAGCATTGCCCGATTCGATACTTTATATCGGCAATCATGCTTTTGAAAACTGTGCTTCGCTTAAGAGCATAAACCTTCAAAACGAGCTTGACTATATCGGAAACTATGCTTTTTCAAAGTGCGATGCATTGGAAAATGTTGTACTTCCTGCGAATTTAAAAACCCTTGGCGAGTATGCGTTCTATGGCTGTGAAGGTCTTGTTGATGCCTCGATAGACGGCATTTCGAAAATAGGCGACCATGCGTTTGAAAACTGCACGTCGCTAAAGACAATATCCGTTTCGGCAGATGTTACAAATATCGGGAAATATGCTTTTGCAGGCTGTGAAGCACTTGAAAATCCTCAGCTTCCGTCAGGACTTGTTACGATAGACGATTATGCGTTCTATGGCTGTGAAGGCATAAACAGCATAGTGTTCAATTCATCTCTTTATGAGATAGGCGATTATGCTTTCTGTGGAACAAAGCTTACAACCGTTGATATAGGCGACAGTATCGGCACGGTTGGCGAGGGTGCGTTCAGAGGAACACTCTTAACCAATGTTAAAATCGGCAAAAAACTTTTTGAAATAGGAAAGGGCGTATTTTCAGCTTGCCCAACTTTGAATAACATAAGCGTTTCGCTTGCAAATGCCTCCTTTACTTCGGAAAACGGAGCAATTTACACTAAAGATATGACACAGCTCATTTTGTGCAGTGAAGGCTATGAAGGCTCGTTTACAGTGCCTAACGGTGTAATAGAAATATCGGAACGTGCGTTTGAAAGCTGCTCCAAAATAACCGATATCACTATTCCCAAAACGCTTATAAGGCTGGGCGAAGCGTCATTTGTCGGCTGCTCATCGGTGAATGAAGTGCTTGTTCTTACCGATAACCCCAACTATACGTCATATTACGGAACACTTTATACGAGCAATATGACAAAGCTTGTGTACTGTCCGCCGACAAAAACGGGCGAGTTTGCGATCTCCGAGAGAGCAAACGAGATCGGTGCATATGCATTTTACGGCTGTGACAAAATAACATCTGTAAGTATGCTCAATGCTGTAACAAAAATAGGCGATTATGCTTTTGCGGGCTGTGAAAAAATGGCTGACATAAAGCTTAGTACATCGCTTGCGGAGATTGGCGGATATGCATTTTCCGAATGCTTTGCTTTAAGCGAAATCAAACTGCCGTCAACCTGCACGGATATAGGGGCGTATGCATTCAATTCGTGCGACGGTTTAAAGAAGCTTACATTGAACGACGGTCTTATTAAC
>JAZNWT010000047.1:0-2346 GCA_045593465.1 Clostridia bacterium | reverse complement strand
TATTACTGTTTTTCTTTGAGGAGTAGGCGTATCGCACATCACAGATTGGTGTATATTCTACGCCGAGCGATTCTTGCCACATGCGAACAAAATCTGCTTGCTTGATATCTTTGTTGTACGTTTCATCAAAAACCAATATAGCGTGTATGTGCGGGTGTAGGGTGCCATTGGTGCCTGTAGTGATTTCTATACTGCGGGCGTAGCCCTTAATATGCTTTTGCATGATTCTTCTCTTAAGTAGCTTTTTCCAAGCCGTAAGCATGGATTCAAGAGTTTCTTTAAGTTGGGACATAGAGCAGCTGCGGACGGTTAATGTGAGCATGGCAACCTTAAAAGTTGCTTTGCCTTCATTGTCGGCAGCCGCAGTTGCCGTTAAATACTCAAAAACTCGCCAAAGTTCAGCTGTTCTTTTAAGCGACAAACGCCACGCACACACGGGACAGAGCCTGTCCCTGCACAGATAGGTACGGGCTATGTGCAGATTGCCGCATTCATTACAATAAGCATACTCAATTCTCTCGCTACAATTACTCATTCTGTCAGCTCTCATAATGTATTGTTCATTAGCTGCGGCGATAGCTGCAGCTTTCATTTTAGCTGCGGTATTTTTCGCCGCTATCTTTTTATTTTGCCACTTTTCAAGTACCATTGGATATGGTATTATTGACATATAGAAATTCCCCCTTTGTGTTGGTAATAGAAACTTGACACTTTCATTCTAACACAGAGGGGATTTTTTGTCTATGCGAAATGCGGCTTTTGTTGTAAAAATTCGTAATTCATTGAATATGAGTTTGCGGGAATTTGGAAAAGCGGTGGGAGTATCCCACAATGCCGTCTGGCTCTGGGAAAAAGGGAAAATGAAACCTAATAATACTCATCTTGCGATTATTAAGAGTTTAGAGCGGCATGAGTAAAAGAACATTGATTGAAATGCTGCCAATCTTGGCAGCATATACGTGTTATCGCAGCCCTGCGGCGGCGGGGCTGCTGCGTGCCTTGCAGACGGCACAGCAGCAGGGCAGTGCTGTAGAAAATAAGCTCGACTTAACAGAGCTTAATTTATTAGTCGATGGCTGCCCGCCCGCTAAAATTCATGAAAAGGTATTTTGTGATGCAAGCACCGCCGACCGCCGGATAGATACTCAGTTGAGAGCATTGATTATCACGGTTTATTCATTATGCAGGGGGAGTTAGTGAGTGTATTCCGCAGCTTGTGAGGACCAAACGAACTAACTCCCCCTGCATTGGATTACTTGGTATATTCTTGGTTGCCCGCCGCCGCCGGCAGCCGCCGTTTAAGCGGGCGGGATTATTCGCCCGGACTTAACGGCGGGCAGCATGATTTCCGGCGGCGAGTGGGAAACGCAGAACGTTAGTGGGAAGGGTCCTTTTTTGTGGGCGGTAAGCCGCCGACACGCAGGGCGGGCATAAGCCCGCAGCGTGTGAGTGGCGTGCTTATTTTTGCCGCCGCAGGGCTGCTGCCCGCATAGCCCTGCATGCAGGGCGGGCGAGTGGCAAAAAAGCCCACGGTGTCGGTAAAATACCGAGTTATCCAATACGCAAAGTGCGGCTTTTGTTTCTAATGTATCAAGTTAATATAGTAAGCGTTCGCTTTTTCAAAAAAGCGTTCGCTTTTTTCGGTTTTTGCTTTGCATAAAAAACAAGGTAGTATTTGCAATCTCCACCTTGTTTTTATGCAATCTGCGACAAAATAATAGCTAAGGGCTGCGGAGAAATCACCGCAGCCGCACGGCAAATTATTTTACGCCGCAGAACGCATTGGCGGTGAAGGACTGCGGAGAAATTGCCGCCTGCATGATTATATTTTTATAAAAATATAATGAAAAAATACCGCCTTCGGCGGTATTTTTAAGGCTGCTTAAATGATATATGGATTAGGTATTGGCTTAAGCAAATACGAACTGTGTCCCCATTCGTATATCAGCTGCACAAGGTTAGTATTGCCGCATTTCGGACATTCAATGATGAGTTCGGGAGCTTCTTCAACATCATCAGTGTTACTTATTTTTAGCTGTTTTCTTATATCTCTGATAATTCCACCATAGCCGATTAGCATTTTACCTTTCAGTGCCTCCGCAAGGGGGATTAACTGCTCTTTGCTGATATTCTCGATGGTGCTTTGTTTTACAGCATATTTGCACGCCTCGATGACAGCAGATGTTATCTTACTCCAATAGTCTGTATTACTGTTTTTCTTTGAGGAGTAGGCGTATCGCACATCACAGATTGGTGTATATTCTACGCCGAGCGATTCTTGCCACATGCGAACAAAATCTGCTTGCTTGATATCTTTGTTGTACGTTTCATCAAAAACCAATATAG
>JAZNWT010000046.1:0-3030 GCA_045593465.1 Clostridia bacterium | reverse complement strand
ACCGCAATACCGGACGTGAAGCCTATGGTTATGGTTTTTGGGATGAATTTAATAAGATTACCAACCCTTAAAAGCCCCATTACGATAAGCAGAATACCTGCCAACACGGTTGCAACCGCAAGACCTGCCATGCCTTTTGCGGCAACGATGCCTGCAACTATTGTGGCAAAAGCAGCAGTAGGACCGGCGATTTGAACATTACTGCCACCCAAAAGCGACACTATAAACCCTGCAACAATTGCGGTGTAAAGACCGATTTCGGGACCGACACCCGAAGCTATTGCAAGTGCTATTGAAAGCGGCAGGGCAATGATAGCAACGATTATGCCTGCAATCAAATCTTGAACGAATTGCTTTTTTGAGTATGTTTTCATGCAAGAGAAAAAACTCGGACAAAGTTTCATGTTATTAATGCTCCTTATGAATTTTTGCAACCATGATAATATACTGCTTTTAAAAGTAAAATTCAATATTTTTGAGCATATTTAAAAGAAATATCAACTTTAATGATGTTTTATATAAGTATTCAGCCTTTTATCACTTTCCACGTCTCAATCAGCTTATCAAGTGACCATGCAGCATTTGCGGGTGAGGTGGAGGGGAGAGTTACAACTTCCTTTTTGATTATGCTCTTCAGATACTTATTATAGTATTTTTCGGCAGTTTTACCGTTTACGAATATTTGCTCGATATCTGCATTATCAAGAATAACATTCAAATCATTGATAACAACATTTTTTATTGAACTGTCTGAGCTTTTGTCAATATCGCATGAGGCAATGACATCCCACAAGGCGATTTTTACGTCAAGAAGAAATTGCTGTTTTTCTTCAATTGTTTGAGGTGTTGGCTTTTCGAAAACTGCCGATGCAACTTTCCAGAAACGGTTTTGCGGATGAGCGTAGAAGAACACTTGTTCGCGGGATTTAACCGACGGGAAACTGCCTAAAATAAGAATTTTTGAATTACTGTCATATACGGGTTTAATTGGGTGATGGGGCATTATCGGCTCATTCCTTGTAAAAAGTTAATTTAATTGTTGAACTTTTGAAATTATATGTTATAATATCCTCGAAATTAATATTAAAGGAAGTTTGCAGGAAATGCAAGAATTGCAGCCGAAGGAGTAACACTCTCAGGCGTCCTTTAAAGGATAAAGACTGTGAACGGGTAGAACTTTGGAGAATCTCATCTTAGTATGAGTGCCGAAGGTGCAAGCGTTTTTTACAAGCGTGAATCTCTCAGGCAAAAGGACGGAGTTAACTTTTAAAACATTTTTGGGCTTTACTTTGTTTTTTTAACCGCTATCCGTTACAGGGGGCGGTTTTTGTGTTTTCGGAAAGGAAACAAAATGGATGTTATTCTCAATGCGGTAAAAACCGTAAATATGTATCTCTCCGACTACATTCTCATTGTATTGCTTGTCGGCACGGGCTTGTTTTTTACAATACGTACACGTTTTGTTCAAGTGCGTTGTTTCGGTGAAGGCATGAAAAAGGTTTTTGGCGGTTTTGCTGCAAAAAACAACGAAAAGAGAAACGGTTTAAGCTCTTTTCAGGCTTTGACAACAGCGGTTGCCGCACAGGTAGGCACGGGTAATCTTGTGGGTGCTTGCGGTGCGATTCTTATCGGTGGTCCCGGTGCTGTATTTTGGATGTGGGTAATCGCATTTTTTGGCATGGCTACTATTTACGCTGAAGCAGTCTTGGCACAAAAAACACGTATAGTACACGAGGATGGCACTATTTCAGGTGGACCGGTCTATTATATCAAAACTGCGTTTAAAGGTCGTTTCGGCAAGTTTTTGGCGGGATTTTTTGCCTTCGCTGCAATAATTGCCTTGGGCTTAACGGGTGCTATGGTACAGTCAAATTCGATAGGTGAGGCTTGCAGTGCAGCATTTAATATTCCCACATGGATAATCGGTCTTATAGTCTCTGCACTTGCAGTATTCATCTTTATAGGCGGCGTTAAACGCTTAGGGGCGGTTACTGAAAAGCTCGTTCCCGTTATGGCGATATTGTATTTGGTTGGCGGATTTATTGTCATTTTCGCTCGAATAAAATATATTCCCGAAGCATTCTCGATGATATTCAAATATGCATTTCGCCCCGATGCGATAATAGGCGGAAGCATTGGCTTTGCACTTAAACAGGCGATAAGTCAAGGCGTAAAACGCGGTCTTTTCTCAAATGAAGCAGGTATGGGCTCTACACCTCACGCACACGCAATGGCAGATGTGAAAACTCCGCATGAACAGGGCGTTTCCGCTATGATGGGTGTATTTATTGATACATTCATGGTTCTTACCATGACGGCACTTGTTGTTATTCTTACTTTGTATGCAGGCAACGGTGTACTTGCAAACGGTGCAGTTGAAGGCATTGAGAAAACCACCATGACACAGCTTGCTTTCTCAAATATTTTCGGAGGAGGAATAAGCAATATATTTGTTGCGATATGCTTATTCTTCTTTGCATTCTCAACAATAATAAGCTGGAATCTTTTCGGCAGAATAAATATGCAGTATCTCTTTGGAAAACGTTCAAATATTATTTATTCGGTTTTGGCAGTAGGATTTATTTTCTTGGGCTCGATACTTTCAAATGACCTTGTATGGGAGCTTACGGATATGTTCAATCAGCTTATGGTAATACCCAACGTACTTGCAATAGTTGCACTTTCGGGAATGGTTGTGAGTGAGTGCAGAAAGGACAAGAAGTAAACTGCAATAAAGCAAACTTGAAATGTAACGTGCTATGTGTTATAATAAAAATACCATAAAGAGTGACGTGAGGGACAGACCCTGTGACCGTCCGGCAACCTACAGAAAAACGCAAGGTGCCAAAGTCTGACCGATGGGTATAACTTGAACTAATCATTTTTGCATCCATTGGAAACGATGGATGCTTTTTTATCCCTCTTTATGGACAATATGTAAGGAAGGAGGGAAAAGAATGAAAAGCATAGCTTCTCTTTTAAGCTTATACAGCAAATACAGGATATACATTTTTTTGAGAAATGAAGATA
>JAZNWT010000045.1:0-2046 GCA_045593465.1 Clostridia bacterium | reverse complement strand
ATAGACGAGCACAAGGATAACATTGTCGTAAAGCAAGTATCGTTTGCTTTCCAAAGCTGTGCCGTGGGATATTCCGATGAAGCGTATAGTAAACTAATGCAGCTTCATCAAGGTGTAAAGCCGAATATAACAGTAAGCCATGTAATGAATTTGCCGCTTATTGTGATACGAAGCACGAATGAGTTGAATGAGTTTTTAAATGAAACGGACGGTTTGTTCGGATACGACCACGCATATGAAGATACAAGAACTCTAAACGAAGCATTGAAAAGCTATAATGATGTATTTTTCAATGACGGAGAGGTACTGCTCATAACCTATGTTCCGACACCGAACACGAGTGCAAGGATAAGAGTAGAGCGGATAGAAATAGCGGGGGATTCAATACTTTCGGTACATCTTGCAATGGACAACGGCGAACAGGGTGACACGGCAAGGGATGGATTCCTTGTAATGGCAGAAGTTAGCGAAAAAAGCATTTCTCAAATTCTTTCAATGTATGCGGTTATGAAATAAATACGGTTACCAACATCAAAAAAGGAGCGTTTTGCTCCTTTTTTTGATTTTAACATAACTCAAACATTTCTCAAAACTTTCAAAAACAACTGCGTTCTATAATACACCCATAAACAATGAAGCATAAAAACATGGAGGAGTAATAAGCATGAACAGAAACGACCAAGAATTTCTCGTGCAAAAGATTCGCACACAGTACACCGGGAGGGAGTATACACAGCTCGATGCCTTGAAAGAGCTTGATGCCAAAGTGAAACGTCCGGCAAACATATTTGCGTATGTTTTCGGCAGCGTATCAGCAATAATAATGGGCAGTGGAATGAGTTTGGTTATGACGGATATCGGAGCTTATTTGGGCATGAGCGAAACAATGATACCGGGTATTATAATCGGTGTTATAGGGTTGGTTATGTCGATCATAAATTATCCTATATATAAGAATATTCTTGCATCACGCAGAAACAAGTATTCGGATCAAATTTTAAAACTCAGCGATAAAATCATGAGCGAACGCTGATATTGCGGTTAAAAATGAATAAATGACGATAAACCATAAATAATAAAGGAGAAAAAACAATGACAAACTTTTTAAAGAATGCATTTAATGACATGAAAGAAAGTGCAAAGGCACAGCACAAAGTTGACAAGGCTAATTTTGAAGCAGTAAAGGCTGAGTCAAAGGCACAGTGGGAAGAAGCAAAAGCCATGAGAGATCCTAAAAAGCGTGAGGCATTGATGCAGAAAGAACGTGATGAGCAGATCGCCGCTGCAAAGGAGCAAACCGCTGCCGCAAATGAGTGTATCGACACTGCATCAAAAAAGTAAGCAGGAGAATGATTGCGAGGCACGACGGCTTTTTTGTTGCCTCGCATTAAGCTATTATAAAAGAACAGGAGAAATACTCTATGATGAGCAGCATAACACTTAGTATCGTTATCGGATATTTGCTTGGAAGCTTAAGTCCTGCCGCACTTTTTTCAAAGCTGAAAAATAAGGATCTTCGCAGTGAGGGTACGGGCAACCTCGGTGCAACAAATACGATGCTTGTGCTGGGTAAAAGTTATGGAGTGTTTGTAATGCTTTTTGATATTGCCAAGTCGTTTACGGCAGTAAAATTGTCCCAAATATTTTTTGGAAACATCGAAGCAGTGGGGATAATCTCCGGAAGTGCGGCAGTGGTGGGACATATCTATCCTTTTTATTTGCAGTTTAAAGGCGGAAAAGGACTTGCGGCATTCGGAGGTTTGGTTTTAGGCTTGGATCCGTGGCTGTTTTCAGCCCTGCTTGTGATAGCGTTGGTTTTGATGTTTATAATCAATTACAGTGTGGCAGTACCAATGTCTGCCGCCGTGCTTTTTCCGATATTTTACGGAATCAAAACCCATGATGCCGTATCGGTCTTAATAGCAGCGGCTGTAAGTATATTGCTTATTTCTAAAAATTTAATCAATATAGGCAGAGCAAGACGCGGGGAAGATGTTAAAATACGGGAATATGTGAGAAATCATCTGATGCGTTAAATTGATTTTA
>JAZNWT010000044.1:0-7720 GCA_045593465.1 Clostridia bacterium | reverse complement strand
CTACGATCCGACTTATTTGAATATGCACTTATAAAAGATTTAAACTCAGACATTTACTGTGCAGACCTTTTGAGCAAGCGTTTAAGAAATATAAATTGCCATGTAAATTTGATACCGCTCAACGATGTCAAAGAACGCAATCTTATCGGTGTAACAAGAAAAGATGCTGAAATTTTTCTTAAGCGTTTGACGGATAACGGCGTGTCGGCTACAATAAGACGTGAAATGGGTGCAGATATAGAGGGTGCTTGCGGACAACTCAGAAGAAGCGTCCTCGAAAAAAGCACGGAAAACTAACAGATAATAAAAATGCGGAGCAGTATTATATGATATACGCATTCAGAAGCGAAAAGGGAATAAGGGAGCACAACGAAGATTCCATATTCATTCCGACAAAAGGCGAGATGTCACTTGCTATAGTTGCGGATGGAATGGGCGGTCACAGTGCCGGAAATGTTGCAAGTGCACTTGCTGTAAGAACGGTAGCCTCCGAGCTTAAAAGAGGAGGATCCGGTTCGCCTGATGTGCTTGTAGAAAAGGCTATCCGCAAATCCAACACTGCAGTATACGATCTTTCATGCAAAGACCCTAAATTAAAAGGAATGGGTACCACTATGGTGCTTGCTTTGATGTTCCGTTCGCGTTATGTTGCGGCAAATGTAGGTGACAGCAGAATTTATCAGATATTTGCTTCGGGAGGAATGCGGCAAATATCTATAGATCATTCATATGTAGGAGAGCTTGTTGCAGCAGGTTACATTACGCCCGCTCAAGCAAAAACACATCCGAAACGCAATTTGATTACACGAGCTTTGGGAACATCACCGGAAGAAAAAATTGATGTGTTCCGTGAGTCATGGTCAAAAGATGACATACTTGTTCTTTGCACGGACGGTCTTTGCGGAACGCTTGACGATGAAATTATCGAGAACATTGTACGCAAATCGGAAACTCTTGATATTGCGGCAAATTCTCTTGTAGAAAAAGCTTTGAGTGCAGGATCTACGGATAATATAAGCGTAGTTCTTGTTAAAAACGGGGAGGCACGGTTATGACAGAGAAAATAATCGATAACAGATACCGTGTCATAGAGCTTGTCGGTAGCGGCGGTATGGCAAACGTATACAAAGCAAAAGATATTATTGCCGATAGAATTGTTGCCGTTAAAGTTCTTAAAGACGAAAATAAAGACGATCTTGAATTTGTACGCAGGTTTGAGCGTGAAGCAAGGGCTGTGCTTGCTTTGTCGCACCCAAATATCGTAAAATCATACGATGTCGGTTTTGACGGTGATATGCATTATCTTGTGCTTGAATATGTTGAAGGTAAAACGCTTAAAGAAATTATAACAGCCGAAAAAACACTTTCGCCCAAGCAAACTGTAAATATCGCATGTCAGGTGCTTGATGCACTTACTCATGCTCATGAATGCGGAATAATACACAGGGATATAAAACCTCAGAATGTAATAATTACGCCTAAGGGCAGGGTAAAGCTTACTGACTTTGGAATAGCACGTGATACTGCTTCTACCACAAGAACTTTTGCAGGCACAAACATGATAGGCTCCGTGCATTTCCTCTCGCCCGAACAAGCAAAGGGTGAGGAAGTTACTGCGGAAAGTGATATTTATTCTGCCGGAATAATGCTTTATGAAATGCTTACGGGAACAGTTCCTTTTTCGGGTGATAACACCGTTGCTATTGCATTAAAGCATCTTCAGGAAGAAATAACTCCTCCTATACAAGTAAACAGCAGAATACCGTCTGCATTGAGTGATGTTATAGTTAAGGCTGCATCAAAACGTCCTGAGGACAGATATGCAAGTGCGGCTTTAATGAAATCAGACCTTCAAAGAACCTTGCGTGAGCCTCACGGAAAATTTGCGAAAGTAAAAAGTGAGCAGGATACTGAAAAGAAACCTACAATAAACAAGTTTGGTGTAGGTGCGATTGCCTTTGTAGTTTTGTTGGTGCTGGGGTTATTATTTATAATGCTGTTTTTGGCAAGCAGTCTTTTCAACAATGGCAACAACTCTCCAAGATCAGCTACGGTCCCGTATTTTATAGGAAAAACACTCGAAGAAGCAACTGCTCTTGCCGAAGCTTCGGGATATATACTTTCACCGCAATATGAACCCAACGATACAGCTCCAAAGGATGAAATAACTTTCCAAGTACCTTCAAAAGGTTCAAAGCTTGAGGAAGGCGGTACCGTAACGGTTACCGTAAGCAGCGGAAACGATTATCCCTTAATCCCTGAACTTACAGGCATGATTCTCGATGAAGCAAAAATAGAGCTTGAAGCTGCCGGTTTGCGTCTTGGTGATGTGAATTACGATCCGGAAAGTGAAAAACCTAACGGAACCATAACCAAGCAATCCCCGAGAAGTGATGAGCAGGCAATGGCCGACGATGCAGTTGATGTTTGGATAAGCGGAAACGGCGAAAATGCTATACAAATGCCGAAACTGATAGGTGAAACATATGAAAATGCCGTTACAACGGTAATAGAATCGGGATTTAACCGTGTTTGGATAAGAACTTCTGACAGCACGGATAATTCAGCGTATTTGCCTGAAACCATAATTAAACAAACACCGCTTACAGACGCATCAACAACCAAGGATATTCTTGTTGAAATGTGGGTATACCGCACATATTTAGGCGGTTATAGGGCTGATATTTCTTTTAATGTTGACATAACCGAGAAAAAATCTGCCGTTGTTGTAACCGCTGTTCTTTCAAGCGGAGCGGAAATGGTTATTTATGAAGGACAAGTATTAAAAGGCGAAAGGCAGCCGATATCATTTACTGCAAATATGCTTGAAAGCGGCGAGCATGTATGTATACTGTACATTGACGGAGTAGAAATAAGGCGTTCGACGCATATGTTCTCGTTTAAATGATGAAACAAGGAATTATTTTAAAGGGAATAGGCAGTTTTTATACAGTTCTTTCCGAAGACGGAAAGCAGTATGTTTTAAAAGCACGCGGAAAATTTCGTAATAAACGTGTAAAACCGCTTATCGGTGACAATGTAGTGTTTTCCGATGACACGATAGACGACATACGCGAAAGAAAAAATTTGTTTATCCGACCTGCAGCGGCTAACATAACAAAGTTGATGTTGGTTTTAAGTGCAAGCGTACCTAAGGCTGACCTTATGCTTGCAGATAAACTGCTTCTTCAATGTGAAAAAAATGCAGTTGAGCCGATATTGATACTAAACAAGTGGGATTCTCGCGATGATACGTATGCTGAAGATATTATTGAGCAATACCGAACAACAAATTATTCCGTAATAAGAGCATCGGCATATGACGGTACGGGCATTGACGAGATTATAGCTCACATAAAAGACAATATCTGCTGCTTTGCAGGACAGTCTGCAGTTGGAAAATCGTCACTATTGAACAAAATAGCACCGCATCTTGAGCTTGAAACAGGCGGTTTGTCGCAAAAAACAGACCGAGGAAAGCATACCACGAGGCATGTTGAGCTTTTTCCGGTCCACAGAGGTATGGTTATGGATACTCCGGGTTTTTCTTTACTTGATATGTCGGATATGGAACCAAAAATGCTTGCAATGCTGTATCCTGAAATGCGTGAAGCCGCAGACAAATGCCGTTTCGGAGAGTGTTTGCATATTAGCGAGCCTGACTGCAAGGTAAAAGAGCTTCTTGAAAACGGAATGATATCCGAAAAGCGATACGAAAGATATAAATTATTTTTGGAAGAATTGAAAGAAATGAGGAGGCACAAATATGATTAAGGTTGCACCGTCAATACTCTCGGCTGATTTTGCGGCAATGGGAAAGGCAGTAAAAAATGTTGAATCATGGGGTGCCGATTATATACATCTTGATGTAATGGACGGAAATTTTGTCCCTCAAATAACTTTCGGAGCTATGATGTGTAAAGCGATACGAAAGTATACTTCGCTTCCCATTGATGCACATTTAATGGTTGAAGAACCAAGAAAATATATAGAAGCATTTGCCGATGCAGGTGCTGATATACTTACTTTCCATGTGGAAGCAGACAGGCATATTCAAGGTACGCTTCAAAAAATAAAGCAATGCGGAATGAAAGCCGGAGTTGTATTAAATCCTGCAACATCACTTTCAACCGTGGAATATGTGCTCGAATATTGCGATATGATTCTGCTTATGAGCGTTAACCCCGGATTCGGAGGTCAGAAATTCATACCTGAGGTCGTAAAAAAAATCGAAAATTTAAGAAAAATGATTTTGGCAAGCGGTCTCGATATTGACATTGAAGTAGACGGAGGAATAAATCCGGAAACAGCAAAGCGGTGCATAGATGCAGGTGCTTCTGTATTGGTGGCAGGCAATAGCGTATTTTCTGCCCAAGATCCTCAAAAAATGATAAGACTTATCCGAAATTGAGTTTCGGATTTTGATTAGAAATATTTAGTCAGGATATATACTTCACCTTGTGCCGATAATAGGTGCGAGGTGAATTTTATGGACAGTACAGAATTATTAACAGATGTATATCAAAATGCTGAAATAGCAAGAGAAATCATCGGCCGTATGATAAAACGGTGCGAATATCCCGAAATGAGAAAATGTTTGGCAGATCAATTCGCGGAATATCATGCAATATGTGAAGATGCAAAAGCAGGACTTTATGAACGAGGTATGCTACCGAGAACTATTGGCAAAAGCAGAAGACGTGTAATGTTTTCCGCAATGAGCTTTAACCTTAAAATAGACAAAACACCGTCGCATATGTCTGAAATGCTTATGCAGGGAAGCTTGCTTGGCGTGATAGATATTTCAAAAGCACTTACAGCAAACGAAAAAGCAGACGATTATTCCAAACATCTTGCAAATAAGCTTATTGAAACCGAAGTAAACAATATTCACAGAATGAGGGAATATCTGTAACGCTTTTTTGCGAGTTAGTTATGAGAGGAAAGCGTTAAGTGCCGAATAAATCTCCATAGCGGATTCTGACCATTTCTGACACGCAATATTGGCTGAAGAAGAGTTTGCAAAACAGAGCGATACAGAGAAAAGCTCACCGTGTTCTTCTATGGCACGCAAAATTACCTTGTAAGCTCCCGAAGGCAGTTTTTCGATACGGTGGGTATACTGTGTTTCATTTCTGAATTTTGCACGGCACATGTCTGCAATTTCAGCTATATTCTCACGCTCGGATAAAGGAATTGTTTCGCAGAATGCTGAAATTGTTTCTTTGCCTTTGGGAGCGATGCAGTATGCAGTGCCGAAAGGACGGGGCACTGCAGCTATAAAGCCCTCTTCTTCAAGCTCGTATATGGCGTTCTGTAAATCAAAGTATGGCATAATATCATACTGAGCTGCAGCTGTTGTCATTTGCTCCTTGGTTATCTCAATATTGAGTGCTTCGAGAAACGCGAGAAGTATAAGCTTGTTTTTTGTGCTTCCGTCAGAAAAGTAATTCATTTTTTCTCCGTAATTTTAATCCGAAAATAAGGCGTTTTGCCTGAAAATCGGAGATTTTTCAAGTGTGAAACACTTTTTATACATTATAACACAAAAATATAAATAATAAAAACACTTGCAAAATCCAAAAAAGTATGTATAATAGATTGTGCGAATTGACCCGCCGCAAATTTTTCAAGGGGTTATAGCTCAGCTGGTTAGAGCGCTACGTTGACATCGTAGAGGTCGTTGGTTCGATTCCAACTAATCCCACCAGTAATCCTGCGGTGTGCGTTATGCTTCTGATTTATAAACCCACAAAGTAACATCGGGAGTACGCGTTGGAAAGGAACATGCCACCTTCTCTTTTGAGCTTGGTAAGCAGAAGCCGCCACAGTACACCCACCTGCCAAGAGGCGGGTGTTATAACGGGAGTGGACGGCATTTCGGGATTAAGGTTTTTAATTTAATATTTATGATGCGGAATTGTGTAATGGTAGCACCTACGACTCTGACTCGTATTGTCTAGGTTCGAATCCTAGTTCCGCAGCCAAAAATCGGCATCCTTCATAGGAAGGTTGCCGATTTTTACTTTTTTATTCTTAACTATTCACTTTTCACTAATAACGGGGAGCCGATTTCGGGAAGTAGTGAATGTTAAATCAATTGAAGTATCTGCATAAATCCTTATATCTGAAATATCGCTTCGTATTATCTGGTGGGACGTGCTTTCTTTTTACTGCTTTTTGCTTTTCCCTGTATTTCCTCTACAGGATTTTCTTCATTTTTATCAAAATGCTGCTTATGATTGCTCTCTGTTCCGTGCGGTTCGCTCGGATCGGGGCGTCTCATTCCTGCCTTTGCCATATTTTCATACTCCTTTATACATCGTTGTTTTTGATTGAATGCTTTTTCGCATTGCGATTCTGATTCTGATTTTCTCTTGTCAACGGAGTTTGACCGTTACACTTCTTAATGCAAATTTGTTTTTTATCAATCTGACTGTCCTTTGCCATAATTGTTCACCTCCTAAATTTAGTGTTTGCATAAACGGCAACAAGTATATAGCCCTAATTAAAACTTTGAATAGGGAAGTGCAAGATTAGAAAAAATGTTAACGTTTTAACAAAAATAAAAGGCTTGTCATATTGCGGCGGAAAAGATAATGTTGTAAAATATGTGATTAAGTGGGGTGTTTTCGGGAAAAGTGATTTTTTCAAAGCTCTGCTTAAGTTAAATGTTTAATTATGGCTTATGCCATAAATAAAATTTGGAGGAGTGATACATTTGAAAGGAAGGAAAATTAAAAGAACTTTTAAGGTTTCGGCAATATTGCTTGCTTTAGTGCTTATGTTTGCTGTATGTACGGTTTCATTTGCAACTACTGAAGGTAATACTGTTGAACCCACAGAGCCGAGTGTAAGTCCGTGGTTTGTATGCATACTTGGCTTGGCAACGGTGTTTATCGGTTTATTTGCACTTATTCTTATAACAAAACTGATGAGTTTCTGTTATGGTTTGTTTGCAAAGAAAGAAACAGCACCTGTTGTTTCAACCACGCAGACAGCTGAAAACAGCACGGAAGACCGAAAGCTTTTGGATGCAGTTATTGCCGCAACGATAGCTACATATATGGGCACTGATGTAAAAGGTCTCAGAATAAACAGTATTAAAAAAATTTAAATACAAGCAATTTGCAGGAGGATAATTTAAAATGCGTAAATTCATGGTTAATGTAAACGGTACATCGTACGAAGTAGAAGTTGAAGAAATTCAGGGGCGTTCACAGGCTCCCAAGGCTGCAGCAGCACCTAAGCCTGAAGCAAGTGCTCCCAAAGCAGCTGCACAGGCAAGCGGCGGTCAGGAAAGCGTAAATTCTCCTATGCCCGGCAATATTCTCGATGTTCGCGTAAAAGCAGGTGACACAGTAAAATCCGGTCAGATTCTTCTCATACTCGAAGCTATGAAGATGGAAAACGAAATTCTTGCTCCAAAAGACGGCAAGGTAGTTGCAGTTAATGTTGCAAAGGGTGCTACCGTAAACTCCGGTGATGCTCTCGTTATAATCGGCTAATAGATACAGTCAACTTAAATTTATCGAAAAGGAGAGAACACAATGGATGCGGTTCTTGATTTCTTAAAAGACACGGGATTTGCAATGATATTTGATGATCCTCGTTGCTTAATAATGATTGCGGTTGCCTGTTTCTTGATGTATTTGGCTATCGTTAAAAAATTCGAGCCGATGCTTTAAGTCGGAGGCCAAGCGGTCTTAGGAAGACAACT
>JAZNWT010000043.1:0-14267 GCA_045593465.1 Clostridia bacterium | reverse complement strand
GCTGCTACCTGAGCTGCGAAAGGAGTGCTCTTTCTGGAGCCTCTGAAGCCCAACCCGCCTGCAGATGCCCATGAGATAGCATTGCCCTGCAAATCGGTTATAGTTACCATTGTGTTGTTGAAGGAAGAACGAATATGTGCTGCACCACGCTCGATGTGCTTCTTCTCGCGACGTTTACGGCTTCCTGCTTTTTTGACTTTACCTGCTTTTGCCATTGTCTATTCTCCTCCCTTACTTCTTCTTGCCGCCGGATGAACGCTTGGGACCCTTGCGTGTTCTGGCGTTTTGCTTCGTGCTCTGTCCACGTACGGGCAAGCCCTTACGATGACGTACGCCACGATAGCACCCGATTTCGATCAAACGCTTGATGTTGAGTGATGTTTCTCTTCTAAGGTCACCCTCTACCTTTACGTTATGATCAATATACTCTCTTAATTTGTTAACATCAGCTTCGGACAAATCTCTTACTCGGATATTGCCGTCAACGCCTGTAGCGTTGAGTATGTCTGTAGCCGTCTTGCGTCCTATGCCATAGATATAAGTCAAGCCTATTTCGACTCTCTTCTCTCTGGGCAGGTCAACGCCGGAAATACGTGCCATTTGTACACCTCCGTAAAATTTTGTTTAATTGCAAATTTTATATGTTCAGCTCGCCGGATTCTCGCATTGTAAGATACGAGCAGCCGCACCGGCAAGTGTTTTTCTTCTCGCCCTTTTTGTGGGCTTTGGTCTTAGCGATTAGCCCTGCTTCTGCTTGTGCTTGGGGTTCTCGCAAATGATCATTACACGACCCTTGCGTTTAATAACTTTGCACTTTTCGCATATGGGCTTTACTGAAGGTCTTACTTTCATTTTTTGTTTCCTCCTAATCAGTTCTTCGCACGCCACGTTATGCGGCCGCGTGTTAAGTCGTATGTTGACATTTCAACTGTCACCTTATCACCGGGCAATATACGTATGAAGTTCATACGCAACTTACCGGAAATGTGTGCTAATATCGTGTGTCCGTTTTCAAGCTTTACCTCAAACATTGCATTGGGGAAAGAATCGGTCACAACGCCTTCTAATTCGAATACATCGGTCTTTGACAAGTTATACCTCCTACTTTTGCAATACTTTGCGTATTTTTGCGTCCGCTACTCCACAATCACCTGTGAGCCATTCCTCTATTGCATCAATCCTGCTGTTTTCAACTTGCAGGTGCTTCAGCTTCTTCTTTTTGGGATTGCTCACTTTCCTAAGCTCACCGTCTGCAATAAGCACATGATATTCATCAAATATTCCTACTATCACAAATCGGTTTCCCTTGTCTCTGCCTGCTTTTGAGCAAACCAATGTGCCTATCACTGCCATCAGAACTGCTCCTCACTCATCGTAAGTATTTCAGGCTCGCCATCAGTTATCGCTATAGTGTTTTCGTAATGTGCAGACGGTTTTTTATCTCTGGTTTCAACCGTCCATCCGTCCATAAGCGTTACTATCTCACGTCCACCCAGGTTTATCATGGGCTCTATCGCAAGCGTCATCCCGCTTTCAAGACGCATTCCTCTGCCATAGCGGCGTTCATAATAGTTCGGTACTTCGGGATCCTCGTGCATATTTCTGCCGATACCGTGACCGACAAGCTCACGCACCACGGAATACCCGTTCTTCTCTGCATGCTCCTGTATCGCCTTCGATATGTCACACACATGATTGCCGACCTTCGCCTGTTTTATGCCTTCAAAGAAGCATTCACGAGTAACCTTTACCAGCCTTATGACCTCTTCCGGAACATTCCCTATAAGGAAAGTTCTCGCCGCATCACCCTGCCAGCCGTCCAATACGGCACCGACATCGACGCTGAGTATGTCACCGTCCTTTAGTTTGTACGAACCGGGTATTCCGTGTACAACCTGACAGTTGACGGAGGCACAAATACTGTTGGGATAGCCGTTGTAGTTCAGGAACGACGGGATCGCCCCGCGGCTCCTGATAAACTCTTCGGCTGCTTTGTCAAGCTCAAGGGTCGTAACTCCAACCTTTGCAATGCCTTTGAGCATATCGAGTGTATCAGCTACGACCTTGCCGGCCAGTCGCATACGCTCTATGTCGGCTCTGCTCTTGACTGTCATTGAAGCTCCTTTAACAGCATCTTAATGCTTTCAAATACCTGCTGCGGCGTTTTGTCTCCGTCCACCGACTTAAGCAAGCTGCTGCTTGCATAATAGTCGATAAGGGGCTGAGTTTTCTCATTGTAGACCTTTATGCGGTTATAGACCGTTTCTTCTTTATCGTCATCTCTTATGTAAAGCTCTGCACCGCATTTATCACAAGTACTTTCACTGTACATCGAGATATGGAAGCTTGCACCGCAAGCGGGACACATACGTCTGCCGCTTATTCTTGATACGAGCCTTTCGGTCGGAACATCGATGTTTATTACAGCATCGATGTCCGAGATGGTCTTTAACGCATCCGCCTGGTTTACCGTACGGGGAAAACCGTCAAGCAGGAAACCGTTTTCGCAGTCACGCTCATTTATGCGTTTCTGCACCATTGCAATTATTACATCGTCCGGAACCAATTCTCCCTTATCCGTAAAGGATTTTGCCATAAGACCAAGCTCACTGCCTTTTTTCATTTCAGCTCTGAGCATATCGCCTGTTGAGATGTGTGCCAAGCCATACTGCTCTGCTATTCTCTCAGCCTGCGTGCCTTTACCTGCACCGGGTGCTCCTAACAATATAAGTTTCATTTTATCTTACCTCGCAATTTTATCCCAAGAAACCCTTGTAGTGACGCATGAGCAACATTGATTCGAGCTGCGAGTTCGTTTCGAGAGCTACGCTTACCATGATCAATATGCTTGTGGGTCCGAACATCGAGCTAAGTCCGAATGACTGCATGAGCAGTGTGGGGATTATAGCGATGCACATGAGGAAGAATGCACCAAAGAGTGTGAGGCGGTTTGCTTTCTTGGAAAGATAGTCGCCTGTGGGCTTGCCGGGGCGTATGCCGGGGATAAAGCCGCCGTTCTGCTGGAGATTCTTGCTTATCTCAACGGGGTTAAAGGATATTGCTGTGTAGAAGTATGCAAAACCGAGTATGAGCAATGCGTATACTATATAGTAAACGGCTGTGCCGGAGCTCAGGTACTGCATATAGAACTTGGTGAACCAACCTACCGAGGAAATATCCATTGTACGGTCGCTCAACCACTGTGTCATTGTGTAATAACCTGTGTTATCCGCAATCTGGAGTATCATTGTGGGGAACTGCATTATTGTCATCGCAAAGATGAGCGGCATAACGCCGTTTGCATTCGCCTTAAGCGGAATGTGTGTGGACTGACCGCCGTAAAGCTTACGTCCGACAACACGCTTTGCATACTGAACCGGTATGCGGCGTACGCCTCTGTCAACAAATACTACACCTGCGATTATTACCAATACGATAACGATCAATACAGGGAGTATCCACCACTGCAAGGGCATCGGGAATGCCGATGTTGTGTCCTGAATACCGAAGATTACGTTTCTTATCAAAGCAACAACAACGCTCGGTACCTGTGAGCAGATGGATGCGAAGATAAGGAAAGATGTGCCGTTGCCGACTCCCTTTTCCGTGATGCGTTCTGCAAGCCAGATAAGGAATGCCGTACCTGCCGTACATACGATACCGATTACTACGTATACGTACCAAGCAGTGTTTGTAACAACGCTTGAGCCAAGGCTCATAACGATACCTACGCTCTGTACAAATGCCATTGCTACACCTACATAGCGTGTGATGCGTTCCATCTTTGTTCTGCCGTCTTCTTCTTTTGCAAGACGTTCCAAAGCAGGAATTGCAATCTGTAAGAGCTGGATGATGATCGATGCTGTGATGTAGGGTGAAATACCCATAGCAAAGATCGTGAACTGGCTGAACGCACCACCTGACAAGAGGTTGAGGAAGCCAAGTATGTCATAACCTTCCGAAGCTGACTGCAATGCAGCAACGTCAACAAACGGAACGGGGATGAAGCTGCCGAATCTGTAAATGACTATAAGCAGCAGTGTAAAGAGCATCTTTGTGCGGATGTCTTTAACTTTAAAAGCGTTTACGAGTGTCTTAAGCATTAGACCACCTCTGCAGTTCCGCCCACGGCTTCAATAGCTTTACGGGCTGTTTCAGAAAACTTTGCAGCCTTCACATTTAAACGTTTTGTCAGCTCACCGCGGCCAAGAACCTTGAGACCGTCTTTCTCTATTTTACTAATAATGCCCTGCTCCTTAAGCATAGCTGCCGTAACTTCTGTGCCTTCAGGCAATCTTTCGAGGTCCGACACATTGATCACTGTATATTCTTTTGCATATATATTAGTGAATCCACGCTTGGGCAAACGACGAGCAAGAGGCATCTGACCGCCTTCAAAGCCGTTCTTCTTGCTGCCGCTACGAGCTTTCTGACCCTTGTGACCCTTTGCAGATGTCTTACCGAGTCCGCTACCCGTACCGCGACCTACACGCTTCGGAGCTTTTACCGAACCATCTGCCGGTCTTAATTCGTTAAGTTTCATGTCACTTTCCTCCGATTAAACTTCTTCAACCGTGACCAGGTGCTTTACCTTGAATATCATGCCGCGGATACAAGCGTTGTCCGGCTTGATAACTGTGCTGTTAGTCTTTTTCAAGCCCAATGCAGCAACGGTTGCCTTCTGATCCTTGAGTGCGCCTATCGTGCTCTTTGAAAGAGTTATCTTTAACTGTGCCATTACTGCGCCCTCCTTTAGTTAAGTATCTCTTCTACGGTCTTACCGCGGAGACGAGCGATTTCTTCAGCTGTACGAAGCTGCATAAGACCGTTTATTGTAGCCTTTACGCAGTTTGCCGGATTGTTGGAACCAAAGCTCTTTGTTCTGATATCTTTGATACCTACCATTTCAAGAACCGCACGTGCGGGACCGCCGGCGATAACGCCTGTACCTTCTTCAGCGGGGAGCATTCTTACATGACCCTTGCCGAACTTACCCTCAACAGCGTGGGGGATTGTTGTACCAACGATAGCTACCTTTACCATGTGACGCTTTGCATCTTCAACACCCTTGCGTACAGCTTCGGGTATTTCAGCTGCCTTACCCATGCCAACGCCGACACGACCGTTTTCGTCGCCGACTACCATGAGTGCCGAAAAGCGGAAATTACGACCGCCCTTTACTACCTTCGCAACACGGTTGATGGAAACAAGCCTCTCCTTAAATTCCGGTGCGGGTGAATCATTACGCTTCTGCATTTTTATTCTCCTCCTCCTTAGAACTCCAGGCCGGCTTTACGGGCACCTTCTGCAACCTCGGCTACTCTGCCTGTGTAGAGATAACCGCCACGGTCAAATACAACTGCTTTGACGCCCTTTTTAGCTGCACGCTCTGCGATAGTCTGACCGACTATGCCTGCAGCCTCTGTCTTTGTCTTACCCTCGATGTTCTTCTTGACTTCGGGGTCCAATGTTGATGCACTTGCTATTGTTACGCCTGCTTCATCATCTATTATCTGAGCGTAGATGTTATTCAAACTGCGATATACATTCAATCTCGGTCTTGCGGGTGTGCCGATGATGTGTCTACGCATTCTGACGTGACGAGCTTTGCGAACTGCATTTTTATTTATCTTTGAAATCATACTGTCACTCCTTATCTACGCATTACTTACCGGTCTTGCCTTCCTTGCGGCGAATGACCTCATTCTCATACTTGATGCCCTTGCCCTTATACGGTTCGGGTTCACGTACTGCACGGATATTAGCGGCAATCTGGCCGACGATCTGCTTGCTTGCACCCTTGACGATGATTCTGTTGGGAGTCGGAACGTCAAATGTGATGCCTGCGGGCTCTACAAACTCAACGGGATGTGAATAACCGACATTGAGTACGAGTGTATTGCCCTGCTTCTGTGCTCTGTAACCAACACCGACGATATCGAGGACTTTTTCAAAGCCGTTCGTTACGCCAACTACCATGTTGTTTACCAAGCTGCGTGTCAAGCCATGCAATGCTTTGTGTTCTTTTGAGTCACTGGGACGCTCTATTGTGAGAACGCCAGCCTCCTGCTTCAAACCCATTGCAGGAGAGATTTTTTCCGAAAGTTCACCTTTGGGGCCTTTTACGACCACGGTGCCGTCATCGTTAACCGTGATTGTCACTCCGGCCGGAATGGTGATCGGAAGTTTTCCGATTCGAGACATTTAGTACACCTTTTACCTTTCTGTTATTTTTACCAGATATATGCCATGACTTCGCCGCCAACGCCGTTCTTGCGTGCTTCACGGTCTGTCATTATGCCCTTGGATGTAGATATGATTGCAACGCCGAGTCCGTTAAGAACCGAGGGGATATTATCCTTGCGTGCATATACTCTCAAGCCGGGCTTGCTTATACGCTTTAAGCCTGTGATGACTCTCTGCTTATTAGCACCGTACTTAAGGTCGATGTGAATCATCTTTGCTACGCCTTCTTCCTTAACTTCAAAGCCCTTTATATAGCCTTCGTTAAGCATTATCTGAGCTATTGCAAGTTTAACTGTGGAACAGGGAACTATTACATCGTTATGCTTTGCAACGAGAGCGTTGCGGATACGGGTAAGCATATCTGCGATGGGATCTGTTACTAACATTTCAATTTCCTCCTTTTCGCTCTCTTACCAGCTTGCCTTACGGACACCGGGTATTTCACCCTTGTAAGCCATTTCACGGAAGCAAACGCGGCAGATGCCGTACTTTCTCAATACTGCATGGGGACGGCCGCAGATACGGCAGCGTGTGTATGCACGTGTGCTGAACTTGGGTTCACGCTGCTGCTTTATTTTCATACTTGTCTTTGCCACTGTTACTTCCTCCTTTAAGCCTGAACAAAGGGCATGCCCAACTGTGCGAGCAATTCTTTTGCTTCTTCATCGGTTTTTGCTGTTGTAACGAATACGATATCCATACCGCGTGTCTTGTCGATATCATCGTAGTTGATTTCGGGGAAGATAAGCTGTTCCTTAACACCCATTGCGTAGTTACCGCGACCGTCAAAGCTTGTATCGGGGATACCTCTGAAGTCACGAACGCGGGGAAGAACGATGTTCATAAGCTTATCAGCGAAATAGTACATCTTATCACCACGGAGAGTTACTTTTGCACCGATGTTCATACCTTCTCTGACCTTGAAGTTAGCAACTGACTTCTTAGCCTTTGTTACAACGGGTTTCTGACCTGAGATTATCTCGAGCTCTTCAAGAGCTGTCTCAAGACCTTTCGGATTGTCCTTTTCAGAACCAAGACCCATATTGAGAACTATCTTCTCAAGCTTGGGGATCTCCATTACGTTCTGATAACCGAACTTTTCACGCAAAGCGGGGACAACTTCTTCCTTATACTTAATTCTGAGACGTGCGGGAGCCGTAAATTCCTTGGCTTCTACTGCGTTCTTTTTCTTCTTTGCAGGTGCCTCTGCTGCATTATTCTTAGCCACTTACTTTTCCTCCTTTGCCTCAGTCTATGTTCTTTTTGCACTTTTTACATGTGCGGACTTTCTTATCGCCTACAACAGAGTGAGCTACGCGTGTTGCTACGCCGCACTTGGGGCAAACCAACATTACGTTTGATGCATTGATGGGAGCTTCCATCTCAATGCGACCGCCCTGTTCTCCCTGCTGACGGGGCTTTCTGTGACGTGTTGCCATGTTGACTTTTTCAACAACGACTCTGTTCTCTTTAGGCATAGCACCGAGAACCTTACCCTTGGTTCCCTTATCCTTGCCGGATATGACGACTACCTTATCGCCCTTTTTAATGTTGAGACTATTCATTATCTATTCCCTCCATCAAAGCACTTCGGGTGCAAGCGAGACGATCTTCATGTAATCCTTCTCACGCAATTCCCTGGCGACAGGCCCGAAAATACGAGTGCCGCGTGGCTGCTTCTGGTCGTTGATTATAACTGCTGCATTATCGTCAAAGCGGATGTAGCTGCCGTCAGGTCTCTGTGTACCGGAAACGGTTCTGACTATAACTGCCTTTACGACATCCTTCTTTTTAACTGTGCCGCCGGGTGTTGCTGACTTTACGGAAGCTACTATAACATCACCGATGTTCGCACTCTTGCGATAGCTGCCGCCCAGAACACGTATGCACATTATTTCTTTTGCGCCGCTGTTGTCGGCTACCTTTAATCTTGTTTGCGGTTGTACCATAATCGTGTCCTCCTTCCGGCTTACTTGGCCTTTTCGATTATCTCGACAAGTCTCCATCTCTTATCTTTGCTGAGGGGACGTGTCTCCATAATCTTTACTGTATCACCGATGCCGCAAGCGTCTTCTTCATCGTGTACCTTGAACTTGCGTGTGCGGTTCACCATCTTGCCGTAAAGGGGATGACGAACTTTTGTCTTTATCGATACTACAATGGTCTTATCCATCTTGTCGCTTGTAACGACGCCGGTACGGGTCTTACGATAACCTCTTGTTTCCATTTCGATACCTTCCTTTCCCATTACTCGGCCGCCTTGAGTTCACGCTCGCAGATGAGCGTCTTTACTCTTGCGACATCCTTCTTGCACTCACGAATTCTGTTGGGATTTGTGAGCTGGCCAGTTGCAGACTGAAAGCGAAGATTGAAGAGTTCTTCTTTGAGTTCAAGTTCCTTCTGTGCCAAAGCTTCTGTTGACAATTTTCTCAATTCTTTAGCCTTCATTACTTTCACCGCCTATTTCTTCTTTCTTTATTACCTTGCACTTGAGGGGAAGCTTATGACTTGCAAGTCTCAAAGCTTCACGTGCTATGGATTCATCAACACCGGCTATTTCAAACATAACTCTACCGGGCTTTACTACTGCTACCCAGTATTCGGGTGAGCCCTTACCGCTACCCATTCGGGTTTCAGCAGGCTTCTCGGTTACCGGCTTGTGAGGGAAGATCTTTATCCAAACCTTACCGCCACGCTTGATGTAACGTGTCATTGCGATACGAGCTGCTTCGATCTGATTGCTTGTTACCCAGCAAGGCTCGACAGCTACAAGACCGTATTCACCGTATGTTACCTTGTTACCGCGGTTTGCTACGCCCTTCATGCGTCCGCGATGTACTCTTCTGCGTTTTACTCTCTTAGGCATCAACATGGTTTATTTGCCTCCTTGTGCTTTCTTATTACCGAGAACTTCGCCCTTGTAAATCCAAACCTTGCAGCCGATGCGACCGTAGGTTGTGTGGGCTTCTGCAAAGCCGTACTCAATGTCTGCACGCATTGTCTGAAGCGGGATTGAACCGTCGTGGTAACCTTCGCTTCTTGCGATTTCAGCACCGCCGAGTCTGCCTGAGCATGAAAGCTTGATACCCTTTGCACCTGCCTTCATGGCTCTTGCCATTGCCTGCTTCATAGCACGTCTGTAGGAAGCTCTCTTTTCGAGCTGCTGTGCAATGCTCTCTGCTACGAGCTGTGCGTTTGCATCGGGATTCTTAACCTCGATGATGTTAACGTTAACAGCCTTCTTTATCAATGCGGACAAATCCGCCTTTATGCATTCAACGCCTACGCCGCCCTTGCCTATTAAAACGCCGGGACGTGCTGTATATATGCTTACCGATACCTTGCCTGCTGCTCTGTCGATCTCGATCTTGGAGATACCGGCATCGTAGTACTTGATGCTGCGTTTTTCGCTTTCGCCGCTTTCGTTCTTAATTACGAGTGTGAATGCACCTGTCTTGATATGATCTCTGATTTTTCTGTCTTCTACGAGGAAATCAGCAAAATCCTTCTTTGATGCGTACCAGTGTGTATTCCAATCTCTTATAACGCCTACGCGGAAGCCATTCGGATTAACTTTCTGACCCATAACTTTTTCTCCTTACTTCGCCTGATCCAGAATGATCGTGATGTTGCTTGTGCGTTTTCTGATTCTTGCTGCACTGCCACGGGCACGGGGACGGAATCTCTTCAGTGTGGGGCCCTGGTTTGCAAATACTTCCGCAACGTACAGTGTGTCAGCACTCATGCCGAGGTTGTTCTCAGCGTTTGCAATTGCCGAGTTGAGCAATTTGAGTACCGGCTCACTTGCTGCTTTGGGAGTAAACATCAAGATTGCCTTAGCTTCATCTACACTCTTGCCACGGATAAGGTCTATAACAACCTTAACCTTGCGTGAGGATATTCTTATATACTTTGCTGTTGCGTGCGGTCTTCTGTCAGCATTCGCACGACGTGCAGCACTCTTTTCTTTTGACCTTGTTGCCATTATCCTCTTCCTCCTTCTTATCTGCCGCCTGAGGACTTTTCGCTTCCTCTATGACCGCGGAAAGTACGTGTGGGCGCGAATTCGCCTAATTTATGACCAACCATTTCCTCTGTTACGTAAACAGGAACGTGCTTTCTGCCGTCGTGTACGGCTATCGTGTGGCCAACCATCTCGGGGAAGATCGTGGATGCACGCGACCATGTCTTCAATACTGTTTTCTTACCGCTTTCGTTAAGAGCCTGTACTCTGCCGAGCAAACGCTCACAGACAAACGGTCCTTTTTTGACTGATCTGCTCATGATGCTCTCCTTTCGCTATCACTTGCCGTCTCTGCGACGAACGATGAATTTGTCGTTGATGTTCTTCTTCTTGCGAGTCTTGTAACCAAGAGCAGGCTTGCCCCAAGGAGTTACAGGACCGGGGCGACCGATGGGGGACTTGCCCTCACCACCGCCGTGCGGGTGGTCACACGGGTTCATGACAGAACCTCTGACCGTCGGGCGGAAGCCCTTATGGCGTGTGCGGCCTGCTTTACCGAGCTTGATGTTCTCGTGGTCTGCGTTACCGACTTGACCGATAGTTGCCTTCGCATTCATGGGGATAAGACGAACTTCGCCGCTGGGCAATCTTACCTGTGCGTACTTGCCTTCCTTTGCCATGAGCTGTGCAGCATTACCTGCACTACGGACAAGCTGGGCACCTTTACCGGGCTTCATCTCGATGCAGTGAATCATTGTACCAACGGGGATATCCTTGATTTCAAGAGCGTTGCCGACCTTGATATCAGCACCTGTGCCGGATACGAGTGTGTCACCGACTGTGAGTCCGAGAGGAGCTATGATGTAACGCTTTTCGCCGTCTGCATAGTTGAGAAGAGCGATGTTTGCACTACGGTTCGGGTCGTATTCTATAGTTGCAACCTTTGCGGGGATACCGTCCTTGTTGCGTTTGAAGTCGATTATACGATACTTTCTTCTCGCACCGCCGCCTCTGTGTCTGACAGTTATGCGGCCGGAGTTGTTTCTGCCACCGCTTGATCTGAGATCTTCAAGCAATGATTTTTCAGGTGTCGTGCAGGTTATCTCTTCAAATGCCGACACGGTCATGAAACGCTGACCGGGCGTGGTAGGTTTGATTTTTCTGATAGCCATTTTTATGCCTCCTTACTGTGCAAGGCTGTCGAAGAATTCAATACCCTTTGAATCTTCAGTCAGCTTCACGTAAGCCTTCTTTGTGCTGGGACGACGTCCCTGTGTTGCACCCTGTCTCTTTATTTTGCCGAGTACGTTTATTGTTCTTACGGACTCAACCTTTACGCCGAATGCAGCTTCAACTGCCTGCTTAACTTCCGTCTTTGTAGCGTCTGTTGCTACCTGGAAGGTGTAAACCTTATTCTGAAGGTTGTCATAACCTTTTTCGGTAAGAATCGGCTTTCTGATTATATCGTAGGGAGTTTTCATCAGACATATACCTCCTCAATCTTTGCAACCGTATCCTTTGTGAGGATAAGAGTTTCATACTTCAAAATCTCGTATGTATTGAGCGTTCCTACCAATGTTGTCTTAACACCGGGGATATTGCTTGCTGCACGCTCTACTGTGTCGTTCTTTTCAGGCAATACGATGAGAGCCTTCTTAACGTCTACATTACCGAGAACCTTAACCATTTCGCGTGTCTTTGCTTCTGCTATGTTAAGAGCATCGAATACTACGATCTGATTGTCTGCTACCTTGCTTGAAAGTGCACTCTTCATTGCAAGACGGCGAACTTTTTTGTTTACGCTCATGCGATAATCGCGGGGCTTGGGAGCGAATACGATACCGCCGTGTCTCCACTGGGGTGCACGTGTTGAACCCTGACGAGCTCTGCCTGTGCCCTTCTGTCTCCAGGGCTTGATACCGCCGCCGCTAACTTCGGAGCGTGTAAGTGCACTCTGCGTACCCTGACGCTGGTTTGCAAGATATGCCTTGACTACCGAGTGCATGACAGGAACATTGACTTCTACGCCGAATATGCTGTCGCTCAATTCGATCTCGCCGATATTCTTGCCTTCAATATTGTGTAATGCTACTTTAGGCATTTTATTTCCTCCTTCCGGTTCAACCTTACTTACTTAACAGTTTCCTTAACGATGACCATGCCGCCGTTTGCTCCGGGGATAGCACCCTTTACGAGCAAGAGGTTACGGTCTGCGTCTACTCTTACGACCTCAAGGTTCTGAACCGTTACACGTTCCTGACCCATGTGACCGGGGAGACGCTTTGTCTTAAAGACTTCACCGGGATATGTGCAAGCACCCATGGAGCCTGCAACACGGTATGAATGTGAACCGTGAGTCTTTCTGCCGCGAGCCTGATTCCAACGCTTGATGTTGCCCTGGAAGCCCTTACCTTTGCTTGTGCCTGTGACGTCTACCTTATCGCCGTTTGCGAAGATATCAACGCTGATGACCTGACCAACCTCATAGGATGCGGTATCTTCAAACTTGAACTCGCGTGTGTAGCGGTATGCACCTTCGACACCTGCTTTTTTGAAGTGACCGAGCATGGGCTTTGTTGAGAGCTTTTCTCTGATGCTCTTGTAAGCAACCTGAACTGCTTCGTAACCGTCACGCTCGACTGTCTTTACCTGAACTACCGGGCAGGGACCTGCTGTAAGAACCGTTACCGGTATCATTGTGCCGTCTTCTCTGAACATTTGAGTCATTCCGACTTTTGTGCCCAAAATCGGTTTTTTCATCGTCAACACCTCCGAAATTAAAGCTTGATCTCGATGTCAACGCCTGCGGGAAGATCGAGCTTCATCAGAGCATCCACTGTCTTAGCGGAAGGCTGGAGTATGTCGATCAAACGCTTGTGGGTTCTCATCTCGAACTGTTCTCTGCTGTCTTTATACTTGTGGGGCGAACGGAGAATCGTTACGATTTCTTTCTCCGTCGGCAGGGGGATAGGACCGGATACATGTGCACCTGTCCTCTTGGCCGTTTCAACAATCTTTTCGGCACTCTGGTCGATAAGGTTGTGCTCGTAGGCCTTGAGTTTGATACGGATCTTTTGGTTTGCCATATTATTTTTCTTCCTCCTTGTTAAGTCTCGGGCTGTACACGCAACCGTGTGTGTCGCTCTTTAAAATTTTGCAGCGACGCACCGTTATGCGTCACTTGAATGCCCGTTGCCCGTCCGTGGGGCGTTCCCCTTTAGCGGAAATTACCCGGATGGCAAAACGCCGGCAACCTCCCGCAAAGGGCGAAAAGCGTGCATTTTCCGCTTTTCCTTTGCGTGTAGGCAGACTTCGCCTGCTCACACACCGAGAGTTATGATACAACAAAAGCACAGTCTTTGCAACACTTTTTTAATATTTTCTTTATCTTTTTACTTCCTGTTTATTCACACAACAACGCCCTTAGTTAAAAGTGCCGCTTATATGTAAAAACCGCACGAAATCAGGGTTTTTCGCACGGTTTGTATTCGCTTTTTTGTTCATACACATCATATTGTATTTTATATATTATTTTTCTTCGTATGTGAGATACATTTTACTGCTCGGCAAGCTTCCGCCCATGCTCTGTGCATCAACACCGTAAAGTATCTCCACCGTATTTCGTGCCACTTCGAGCATCTGCGTACCCACAACACACACTGCATTGCATCCGTCTATGGACTTCAAAGCAACTTCCTTGCTTACCACTATACCCGATTCTGCCAATATTTCCGCCGCCGTTTCCTGCTGTGCATTGACGAATTCAACTGAATCTCCGTATGCATTTATGAATGTTTTTAAAGCCGCCTCGTTCTCCTCTGCAAAGCTTGCCTTGCAAATAAGGCAACCCTGTGCAACCATGGTTGTTGTAACATTAAGCCATTCATCGCTTACATTTACAGCATAGTTTATATTCATGCTGTCGCCTGCTTTCTCTCTTAAAGCTTCAGCTTCTGTCTGTTCAAACATTGCAAGAGTTATCTCGCCGCTGAGCATGGTATTTGAAAGTTCTTCATAGCTGTCCATGTATTCGACAGTCACTTTGCTCGTCATATTG